>JBBQQS010000076.1:0-14263 GCA_038215525.1 Bryobacterales bacterium | reverse complement strand
GTGTATAGCGGTTGGGCGCCGATTTGCATGGCGCAGTCGTTCCCGGTCCAATCGAGATCGATGAGAACGGTTTGCTGTTTGCGCTGAGCGAGCACACCGGCGAAGTTGACGGCCATGGTGGTGGTGCCGACACCGCCCTTGGTGCCGAGGAAAGTATAGACCTTACCCAAGCGGCTGCCACCGGTGGAAACACGCCGGGGCGTCCGTTCGAGTCGTTCCATCGCGTCGCGGAAATCGAGGCGTTTGACGGGTTGAACGAGAAAGTCATTCGCGCCGGCGCGGACCGTCATAATCACATGCTCGCCATCGGAGGTGTAACTGGAGGCGATGACGTAGAGGTCGGGAATGGCTTGCTTAACTTTTTGCAGGGCGCGTAGGCTGGCATCGGGATCGCCGGCGAGGTCGAGGATGAGAGCTACGTCGGGGTGGCGGTCGACTTCCTGCAAAACGCGGATGTAGAGGTTCTGATTCACTTCGGGGAACTCGCCGACGACCCGGGCTTCGGGCACGTTGAGTAACTGCTCGCGGATCATCTCGCGGAATGTTTCGTCATTAGAAGCCAACAGAAGGGAAACAGCCATAGTGATTATCCTTAGCCCGTTAGGGCAGACATGATCCTGACTCGGGGTCGCAACCCGCACTTTCGACCGCGACGGTGGTGGCGAACTCCGGGACGGGGATCGGCGGTAAGCCGAGATAGCTTTGGAACGCGCGGAATTCATAACCGGTGACCCGCACCTTGACGGCGTCCGGGACGCACTCGAGCGAGCAATCGCTGGCACAAGTAAATTCGACCAACTCGCCGCTCGCCGGATCGCGAGAAAAGTATTCCACCCGAACTTCGGCGGGGCCACTGCGGAATTGTTCGAAATCGAAAGTCAGGGGGACGTTGTTCCGCATGAATTCGGTAACATTGCCACCGCCTGTCTGTGCACAGTGAGTAGCGGCGTAACGAGCCCCATTGCGGGTCCACTCAACTACGGTATTCCACACCCACATCATCTGGGCGGTGAAGATCACCATGAAAGTAACCGGCAGGATGACTGCCGAGTAAATCATGATGTATTCGACCAGGGCTTGGCCGCTTTTCGGATTCCGGCGTCTAGGTGCCGCCATAAGGTATCCTCACTTGGGGACGGAGGATGATAGGGTCGGTGGGCAAGAGCGGGATGCGCAGTTGCACGGAGACACCCGAGGAGAAGCGGGCCGTAACGAAATCCGGGGGGCGGCCACCTTGGGCCGCGTCGCAGCCTTCGGCGGAACAGTCGCACTCGCTAAGCTCCCCGTTGGAGGGGTCGGCGCGCTCGATCCGAACTTGGATGCTTTCGGCCGTGAGGCCAGGGATAATGGGGTCCTGCGAGTTATCGGTGGTGCCGGTGAGGGCCAAGTTCTTGGCTTGGATGATACTGATATCGCTGACATCGCAGAGATTGACGCCTTGCAAGGTGCCGACATAGCGGGCAAAAGTGTAGAGCATCTTTTGCGCGGTGAAGTAAGTGTAGCCGACGCGGGCGAACTCGACTAAGCCAAGAAAGAGATAGAGCAGTACCGGGATGAGCATCGCGGCTTCGACAATCACACTGCCTTTGCGGAGTTTGCGCAATTTCATCGGAAGAGAACCACCTTTCCGGGGCCATTCGAAATCCCGCAACTGCCGTCGAAACGGCCTTGTCGCAGGGGAACTACGCTGCCGATGTAACTGGCGGCGAAGCGCCCGCTAGGGTCGGCGGGATTGAACTGAGTTTGGCCGCTGAGCGGCTGGATGAGAAACTGGCGGAAACCCAACACCGTCATACCGCCACCGGGCAACAGGGCTTCGACGATAGGAATGGTAATTACGCGACGGCCGTTGCCGGCGTAAGCCGTATATTCGTCTAACTCCGTCAAGTCAGTATCCGGAATATTTGTGGCGACGATGGTATCGAGTTCGCCTACGATTTGGCATTGAGCCGGCAGCGAAGTGCCATCGAAACGGGTCGCGAGGCCGCAGAGGAAAGCCTGCACCGGTCCGGGTAACTGGTTAAAGGAGCACTGCAAGGGGGCGGCGTTTTCCCAGACGTTTTCGGAACCACCGATCCGGATACAACCGCTGGCCGCGGTCTTGTTACCGGGCAGGCCGGCTTGGCCAATACGGAAAATCTGCTGGCTGGCATCCGCGAATAGAGTCGCCGCCGTGTCTTGTCGGTCCATCATCAAGTAGTCGATCCGGGAGGCGGTGCCACCCAGTGGCTGCGGTGGCGGGGGGCCGATGCAGCTATGGCTAAAGGTATAGCGAGTGTTTCTGACGAAGCCGAAGTCGACTAAGTCGCCGGCGTCGAGGGCGGCGACGGTGAGGTTCTCGATGGCGCAGGCTTCGCACAGCGGGGCGCTTTGGCCGGCGATAGACGAGACGCCGATTTGGGTTTTGCGCTCTTGGCCTACGGCAAGGAAACTAAAGAAAGTAAGTGGGGCGTCGGCGGTGACGGAAACGCGGACGTATTTGGCATTGGAACCGCCCGCGGCACCACCGGTGGTGTCCCCCTCGCCCGTCGCGGCGGAGGCCGTGTCGAAATACTCTGGGTCCGGCACATTGCTAGCGAGAAACCCGCCGGAGTCACCGATGACCAGGGAACCGAAATTGAACTTATTGCCCAGCGATCCAGCATTCGAAACAGCGGCTTGGCGAGCGGTGGAGGCGTTCTCAAGGGCAATATCGGTGCCATTGAGTTTTTGAGCGGCGGCTAAGGCCATGGCATTGGCCGCCTGTTTGAGTTCGGCACGCACTAGATACATTTGCCCGAGGTCGATGGCGAAGCCCATCAGGACGAGGAGCACCGGCACCAGGATGACCAGCATCTGGATGGTGATGGCGCCGGCGCGCGACGAGCTACTTTGGCCGTAACGGATCACTTCTTCTTAGATGGTTTTACTTGCTTTGACGCCGGGACCACATCCTCCGGTTTCACTTCCTGATAGCCACGGGAGCCGACAAACTCGGGTTTCTTGTTCTTATCCTTGCCCTTGGCCTTCAAGTCCTTCTGCTCCTGGATAGTGGGGAGCCAGGTTTCTGAAGTGTCGGGCAACTTGGGAGCTTCGTCCGGGCCCACGGGGCGGACAAAGTGCGGCGTGATGACGACTAATAACTCGTCGGTGGACTTACGGGTGGAACGGCTGCGGAATAGGTTACCGATGATGGGTAAATCGCCAAGGCCACGGACGCGAGACAGGGTCTGGACAACCCGGTTGTCGATGAGGCCAGCGATAGCAAAGCTCTCGCCGTCTTTTAGGATTACTTCGGTTTCGGCACGCCGCGTGGAAATGGCGGGGATGAGCACGCCTTGAACGGTGACGGAATTGGAATAATCGAGGGCACTTACCTCGGGAACGACCTTGAGGTGAATGGTGCCAGCGGGCGTAACCGTGGGCGTGAAGCGCAGTTGGACACCGAAGGGCTTGAACTGCACGGTGACGACCGGCGAAATCGCACCGCCGGTGGTGGTGGCGGTGAGGATGGGGAAGGGGAACTCGCCGCCAGCGACGAAGCTGGCTTCCTTGCCTTCGAGTGTAATTAAGTTAGGCTCGGCTAGGATTTGCAGCAGGTTTTTGCTTTGCATGGCGCGGATGGTGGCGCCGATGTTCAGGTCCGGGCGGAAGACGAATAAGTTGAGCAGGTCGGCGAAGTTGACGGTGGAGTTCGAAAATTCGCCGTTCTGGAATTGTAACTGCGAGAAGCGGGGGCCTTGGAATTGCTGGGTGCCGAGCGCGCCGAGAGTGTTGCCGTTGCGGCTGAATAAGTTGAAGCCCAATTCACTGAGGCCGACACGATCGACGGACGCAAATTTCACTTGCAACAGGATCTGCCGGGGGTCAGGCAGCATGGGGACTTCGAGTAAGTTGATGACTTTCTTGGCACGGGTGGCGGCGAGAGCCTCGGCGCGCTTCGAGAATTCGGCGTCGGAGACTTTGCCAGTAAGCACGATGAGTTCGGAGTTGCCATTAAAGGCCACGCCGCCATCGGGCACGAGGGCCTTCATTTCCGTGGCGAGTTCGCTCTGGAAATTGTCGATGGGTGCGCGGTCGGCGACCACATTGATGTTGTATTTGACCGGAATGGTATTCGATTCCCACACGACCAAAGTGGTATGGCCGACGCCTTTGGCGTTCACCATCACTTCGGTAGGGGAGACGACCAAAGCGTCGGCGATTTTCGGTTCGGCGATCACCACTTTGCTGATGTCGCTCTTATACTGCATTAACTCGCCCTTACCCAGGATGAGCGTGATTTCTTTTTCGACTGCGGGCTGGGCCACTACATAGAGGGCGGCCAGGGCGGCGAGGATGACTAAGCAAACGGCTCGACGGTTCATTCGGGTTGGAAAATCTCCTGCACGTGTTTGTCGCCACGGTAAACGTCCACGACTCGCTTGGGCTTGGCGGGCGGCTCTTCTTTTTTCACTTTGGGGGCAACTTTGGCGGGCGGGGCACCCTCATCGCCATTCACCAAGCGCGCCCAGGCGCGGTCATCACGCAAGTCGAGGTTAGGGGCACGGCCCGTAGGGCCTTGGCGATTGCGCAATTGTTGGATGCGGCTGCGACGGTCACCCATGAGTGGATCAATAACTTCGCCGGTGGTGGGAACGGGATTGTCGAGGCGGCCGGAGTCACTCGGATTGCGCAGGGCCAGAGAAATTTTGCCATTGTTCTTAGCCATTTCGAGCTTTGAGGCATCTTCCGGGGTAACTAACAGAGTAACCGCCCGTTGCGTACCAGTGCTGGGGTTGACGGCGACAGAGGAGGACTTACCGTCCGTGGTGGTCATTTGTAACTCGGTGACGCGGCCGACGCTCAATACCTGCACGTCCTGCAGGATGAGATTCGAAACCGCCTCATTCAAACTACCGGTGCGCGAACAGATTACGTCCACCTTGGCGCGGGGCAGGATGAGGCCCGCCGCGCTGGAGGCGTCAGAGACGAGCACGGAAACCGCGCGGTAGCCGGAGGGGATGATGGAGGACACGCCTTCGGTGCCGGCGCTTGAGGCAATCTTTCCGGAGGTAAAAACCTCATTGGCGGTCATGGGAAAAAGCAAGGCATGATTAAGTAACTCCGTATCGGCCAGAAACACGCCGGTGGGCGAATCGCGATCGGGCACGTTGACTTTTTTGAGGTCCGTTTTCCTCAGCCGGGTGCCGGCCGGCAGGTCACGAGCCGCGGCCATGATGGGCTTCAATTTTGTCAGTTGGGCGCTGCTGGCCGTGGAATAAAGAAACCACGCCAGTAATCCGGCTAGTAGCCAGGATGCGCCAAAGACCAATAGGTATTTCTGTCGATCCATTCCCTCAGTTTTCCCTTTCGAGAATCGTCGCCGTGCGATCCGCGTAAATTTTCTTCCAGCCGCGCGCTTCGAGGGCGGGGATTAATGAATAACGATTGGGTAGCAAGGCGTGCGTGAATTTCCAATCGTCCAGTTGGGCGGCCCAACCGGGGCGCACTTCGACTAAGTCGATATAGCGGCGCATAAAGTCGAGGCCGTAAAAATCACTGCGCCCATCGAAGAAGACCGGGCGTAGGCCGGCGAAACGATAGATCAAGTAACCGCCATACAGATCGGGCGCCAGCAGGCGAGGCGTGGAAGCCGGCAGGTGCTTGGCCGCTTCGACGGGAAACTGCGCGGGCGGGAACCCGGCGGCGACCATTGGCAGCCGTAGCCATACCAAGCCGATCAGAGCCAGTAGAGGAACAAAGGCGTAGCCACCGAAGCGGGCATCGAAGCGGCGCAGGTTAGCGCCATAGGCCAGCGCGGCCGTCAGCCACCGGCGCAGTTCCGGCCGGACCTCAGCGCGCCACAGGGCACCGGTGAACATCCCATTGGCGTAAGGCAGGGCCAACAAAGCAAGCAAGGGAAGCATGCGGGCGGAACGTAGTGCGCCGACCAGCAGCAGCGCGGTGAGTAGGGCCACATCGATTCGGCGTTCGCCAATGGCGAGCACGCCACCGAGTGCAGCGATCAGGACGGTAAGAAGAATCCAGCCGGCGCCGGCGGACTGAAAATTGAAGCTCTGAAACTCTCCGATGCGTTCCAGCAGGGCGGTGTTCGTCAGATAGGCGAAAATATGCCGATGCAGGGCCCAAGCGTAGGGATTGACGAACGTGCCGGCGAAGAGGGCTGCGGTAACAACGAGCAGCCAGCGAACGCGCGCAAAACCCAGGTCTACGGGCCAAACGAGGCCGCGCAGGGCAGTACCGAGAGCGAGCAATAAAGCGCCGGCAATGGCGAGCACGAAACTGCCGTGAATATTGGCCCAGACGGAACCTACTAGGAAGGCACCCAAAATTGCAGGCAGCGAAAGACGCCATTCGCGGCGCCGCTCGAAGTGCAGCATGCAGCCCAGCAACAGCACCCAACTTAGAATATGCGGGCGAGCCAGCCAATGAAGATTGGCCGTGGAGAGCATGGGCATGGCGAGCAGGCAGGTGACGAGGAAGTTTCCACCGGCAGCCCAATTTAGACGAACCCAAAGCCAGGTGCAGGCGGCGATCAGGAGGGAATACAACAGCGCGACACCGGGCAGTCCGGCGGCCTGGTGGGCGGCGCCCATCATCACGTCGGCGCCCCACTCCCAGGCGAACCAGGGCTGGCCGGCGCGGCTGAAGGAGAAAGGATCGGCGACCGGCCAGCCGGCACCGGCCAGGATGCGCTCGCCGAGGCGAATGTGCCAGCCGGCGTCCGAGTCCCGGAATAGCTGCTGGCCGCCTCCAAAGAGGACGAGGACGTAGAAAAACGTACCGGCGGCGAGCACCAGGGCGAGGTCCGGTACCAGCCATTGGCGAAGTGGCAAAACGCGCCCTTGCCCCCGTCCTGAAGGAGACGGGAGAGTGGGCGCGTCGGGACGCACTTCGAGCGTGGCGGTTGAGGAGTCCACCGACAGTTGTGACCTTTTACGTTACGAGCGGCTATTGACCGGAGGCGCCGATAGAAGCCAAGCCTTGGGTGATGCTGGAGTACAAGCTCACCACGGCGGTGGTGAGCTGATTGACGGTGGTGATGAGGGCCAAGCCCACGGCCGCCCCGATCAACGCGTATTCCACCAAGTCCTGGCCGTCTTCTTCGCGCCACAGGCGCATCGTCATTTGCTTCAAGTGATTCATCATAAACTCCTTCAAAAACCTACTGTCTTACTGCTCTCCACTATCTTCTATCGAGAGGCCCGCTGCCTAGCGCCCTTTGGTTTTAGTACTGGGTCGTCGGTGACGAAGGTATTTCGCATCCCACGCAGTATTTTATGCCATTTCGAATTCTTGGCCATTTCGGCGGTCCTGGTTTTACTTGCCAGTTTGTTCGGCGAGAGGGTGACGGGTTGACCGTCCAATTCGCTCAAAATTTGCAAATTCTTCCAGGCAGCGGGCAAATCGAAGCGCAGCTTCAGGCTGGCCTCGAGTTCCGTACGCGCCTCGGCGTAGCGTTCCTGCTCCATCAGCACCGCCGCCAGATTGTTGTGGGCGGAAGCTGGATCCGTCACACTCATCCAGTGGGCGAGGATAGCAGATTTGTCCACCTCGCCATTCTTGCCTTTGCGTATCGCGAGGGCAGCGGCCAGGTTATTGCGGGCCACTTCCGAGCGAGGCCGCCGGCGCAAGGCGGACTCAAAGAAGATTACGGCCTCATCGCCTCGACCCTGGGTGAGCAAATTGTAGCCCAGGTTGTTCTCATAAATATCGAGATCGTTCTGCGCGGCGGTTAAAGCCTGACGGTGCTCGGCCTCACCTTCCATGGGCCGCTCCAACTCATCGAGCAGGATTCCGGTTAAGGACCAGACCGCTGCGGAGGAGACGGTTTGGCGGGCGGTCAAGTTCCTTAAGATTCGTAAGGCCTCATCGCGAGAGCCGCCAGCGCGAAGGCTGCGGGCGAGGCGGAGATGGAGGTCTTCCTGCGCGGGGAAGCGCTCGGCCAGCAGGCGGAGGTGCTCCACCACTAAGTCGGCTTCACCGCGCTGCTCAAAATGGTCGACGAGTTCGAGCCGAAGATCGAGGCGATCTGGCTGTTCGAGGATCCTACGGCGCAGGTCGCGGACGATGACGTCCCCGTCGCCGGCATCGACGGCGTTTAGAATCTGGCGTTTCATGACCGGGGGCGGCGTGGGGGCCGGGGTGGTCGTCGCGGGACGGGCGGCGCTCGCCAGGAGGCCGCGATGGGAACAGCTGAAACCGCTGAAAACCAAAGTAAGGGCCACCAACGCTGGCCAAACCATCTGAACCATTTTCCTCATGAATTGTTAATGAATTCCAACTGGTCGCCAACTTCGGTACCCGATTCGTCGATAGTACCCACCGGAAGCTCCAGTACCGAATGGGCTCGCAGGGCGCCATTAATTCGCCAGGGTTTCAGATTCCGACGCACTTTCACCACTTTCTTCTGCCGATCCAAATAGACCAGATCGAGCGCGAACTTCATGAAAAACATGTGCACGGCCTGGGTGGGGGCAATCCACAGGCCATCGCCTTTTTCCAGCGATAAGTGCTTGAGCAGACCCCGATTGCGGGTCTCCGGGGTATTGGCCATGCCAGCCCGGTCAGCCAAAAATGTCGCTTTCGTTACATTCTTCACTGTTATCCGGCGCATAGTTCACCGCAACCTGAAGCAAAACCCGCGAATTGTGAAATTGTTGCGGTACCCAAACAGAATCCTTCGAAACGCGAAACTTGGCGTTTGGTTTAGGGTTTAGGGTATCTTAGTTGACAACGAAAATGCAATTCCGCTTACTCGCCATCCACGCAATAAAAACGGGCCTCTCGTTAAGTTTTGTTGCCCTCTTGACATTCGCGCAAACGGTAAACACGGGCGCCACGTTCGGCACGGTCGTGAACCTCGGCGGCGAACCGCGGGACATCGTGCTCGACGAACTACGTGGCCGCATCTATCTGGTGAACGCCAACGCCAACCGCATCGACATTTACGACTATCGGCAAGGCAAGATCACGGGCAACATTCCGGTGGGCACGTTTCCCAACGCGGCGGCTATGTCGATGGATAATGCGTTCCTCTATGTCGCCAATGTGACTAGTTCGTCGTTGACCCAGATCGAGTTAGGGACGGATCGGGTGACAGCTTTGATCAGCCTGCCGGCGCGCCCCGAGGGCGTGGCGGTGGGCGTGGATGGGCGAGTATTGATCACCACGCAGGGCACGGGCGTCAACAACGCCACCAGCACCCTGCTACTCTATGATCCGCGGCAGGAGAGCGGCTTGCAGATCTCTTCGATCCCTTCGCCGCCGACGATTACGACGCCGAATCCGCTGCCGGCCGTCTTTGTGGGCCGCCCGGCGACCGCGTTTCCGGGGCGCATGATTGTCACGCCGGACGGGAATTTCATCATCGGCATGGTGGCGATCAACCAAACGGCCAACACCGCGTCGACCACGTTGTTCGTTTACGAAGTGGCCTCGGGCACGATTTTGCGTAACCGTGCGGTCACCGGCCAATCGACGGTGCTCTCGATTTCGCCCGATGGGGCCTCTTTCATGGCCGGGTCCACGCTATACGATACGGCGAGTCTGAACGTGATTGCCCAGTCGACCATTGCCAATCTGCCGTTCCAATTGCCAGTGAACCAGTTCAACAACTTTAATGCCCAGGCCAACTTCGGCGGCAGTTCCTTCTCGCCGGACGGCACGACGGTGTTTGGCGCCTTCAACAACTCGCCCACCGGGCAGCGGACCACTTCAGCCACGCTGCTGATTTCGAACTCGCGCAACCTGGGCGCCAGCCTGGGCATCAAGGTGCCGGAGTCGATCACCGGGCGCATGGCGATTACCAAGGACGGCTCCGAGGTCTTTGCGATCTCCGAATCCGGCCTCACGCGCCTGCCGATCGCGACGCTGTTTGACTTTCCGATCCTGCAGCCGGAAACGACGCAAGTATTCCTGGCCATTGACGAATGCAACAAAGGCGTTTCGCGGGCGGCGGTGCGCATCGCCAATCTCGGGAAAGGCAGGCTCACCTTCAGCGTGCCCAACACGGGCGCAGCATTGGTGACCCAGGTTTCCACCGGCGTCGCTCCGGCCAACATCACTTTCATTATGGAGCCAGGCCGGGCAGGCGTCGTGCGGCAGGCGGGGACGAATCTCTATACGGGGGCAGCGGGCAATACGGGCAATCCCGTCAACGTGATTCTGTCCTCGCTGCAGGCGATCAACATCCCGAACACGATGCGGGTCTACATGAACTTCCGCAATGCCGATCAACGCGGCGTCGTTTATCCGGTTCCGGTAACCCCGAACAACAACGCCGAAGGCTTGTGGGACATGGTGCTCGATGAGCCGCGCGGGCTGCTGTATCTCACCAATTCCGGCTACAACCGCGTCGAGGTCTTCGATACACGCGCGCAGAAGTTCCTCGCGCCGATCGAAGTGGGGCAATTGCCGCATATGATGGCGATGGCGCTCGATGGGTCTCAACTGTATGTGGGCAACACCGGGGGCGAATCGATCCAAGTGGTGGACCTGGAGTCGCGCCGTCTGGTGGAATCGGTCCGCTTCCCCGCCCTGCCGCGAGCCGGCAATCAAGGTGTGATCCGGCCGGTGGCGATGGCCATGTCGATCTCGGGACTGCAATTCATGATGTCGAACGGCGGTTTCTGGCGCGTCACCGGCTCGGAGGCGATTCCACGCCAAGCCAATTCCGTGACGCCGGCGACCATTCCTGGTCCCCAGTACATGGCCGCTTCGCCCGACGGACGGCAGATCATCGTGATGGGCGGCAGCGGCATCGGCTATCTTTACGACGGCCTGATCGACAACTACACCACCAGCCGCGTGATCTACAACACGCAACCGCCTTTGAGCTACTTCGGGCCGCTGGCCGCGGCGCCTGGCACTGGCTATTTCCTGGCCGGCGGCCAGATTTTGAGCCCCTCGCTGACGCCGATCGGCGGCGCGGAGCGGCCGGGCGTCACTCAGTTCGGTGCACCCGCCCAGCCGGGTCAGCCGCCGGTGCAGACCATCGTCTCCTCCGGCCAGCGCAACGTGGCATCGGTCTATCCGCTTTCCGACACCCGCTTCATCCGCGCCACCACGCCGGTACGACAGAACATTACGGCGGTGACGCGCGACGATGCGCGCACGGTGCTGGAAATCGTCGACATCCGCACTCAGGCCGAAACCGTGGCCGGCGTGATTCCGGAGAATCCACAGTTTAGCGTCTTCGCCACTGCGCGGGCCAACGTGCCTTCCCGGCAACTGGTGGTGGATTCCACCGGCTCCACCGCCTATTCCATCAGCATCTCCGGACTCACTGTAACGCCACTGGTACAAACCTCCGGCACCACCCAGCCGCGCTTACCGAACGGCATCCGGTCGATTGTCAACTCCACCGACGGCACCACCAACTTCCGCCCTGGCAGCTTCATCACCATCAGCGGGCAGAACCTAGGCTTGGCGGCGAGGGCGGACCAAGTGCCGCTGCCCACCGTACTGGGCGGTAGCTGCGTGGTCTTCAACGACGTCGCCCTGCCGCTGATCACCACCGGCCCCGGCCAGATTTCGGCGCAGATTCCAGAGACCGTGCGCGCCGGCCAGAACGTGGTGCAGATTCGTTCGCTAGCCACCGCGCAGGCGAGCGACCCCTTGGTAATCACCGTCCAACGCCAGCCGTAAGCGGCGATCCACAACTCCGCTTCAATGCATAAGTCGTTGGAGAAACTTCGATGAAAAAGCCTGTAGAGCAAGAGCCGAAGCACTTCGCCACGGAATCGGAAGAGTCAGAGTGGTGGTTTCAAAACCGCAAGTGCCACGGCGAGGAAATGCGGGCGGCGTTGAGAGCAGGTGGCGGGCAAATCCTGACTAAGGAGATTCTGAGGAAACGACTGGCCGCCTCCAAAAAGGCTCCAGCACCGGCGGTATCCCTGCGAATGCCTGCCGCCGATCTGGCGCTCGCGAGAAAGCAGGCGGAACAGAAGGGCTTGCCTTATCGAACTTATATCAAATCGCTGCTCCACGAGGCTCTCGGGGCTCGGGAGAAGCGGGAGATCGCCAAATGACCTCCGTGCCGGGATGGCGCCGATCGTAGCCTAACTTACCTAACAAACAAATACAGATCCTTCTCCGGAGGCTGGCATTTCCGAATTCAAATAGGTGGTGGGCCAAGCAGACTCGCCGGACGACCTCTATCTTCATGGCTCAACCCTTAAACGGACTCCGCTTCAAAGCATAGTCAATCGCCGCCTGCGGAGTCTCGTACTTCGTGTAAGCACCGTTCCCCAGAAAGCCGACATCTTTGATGCCGATGGGGCTGGTGTAGAAGGCATCCACCGTCATGCGGCGGCACCAGTCGAAGAATTTAACTCCGGGGCCGAGGCCGTCGGGGCGCTGGACGGTGTAGCCGGTGAAGTCGTTGTAGCGGCCACTCTTACGGTAGCCGGCTTCTTCCGTGAGTCGCGCGCGCTCCACTTTGTCGGCGGCGACTAAGGTATCGAGCATTTCCGTCTGCTGCTTCTCACTCGCGTTCACAAAGCTCTTCTGGTAGCGCTTATTCATCTCGGCATCGAGCCAAGCCAGACCGCCATGGAAGATCTCGGCCAACTTACTATTTTGGCTCGAAAGTAAGTCAATAAACTCGGGTGCGCCGGCTTCGAGCGCACTAGCCGAAACTTCGTCGGCGGGGACAATCAACTGCGCCAAGCGACCGAGCGTCTTGAACTCGGCGGCAGTGAATTCCTTCACCTTATAGGCGCCTTTGGCCTTTTCGGCCGCGGTAACTTCATGGACGTGCTGGGCATCGGCCATCTCTACGGTGCCGGCGGCGATGGCCCCGATCGCGATTTGCCGCAGGACGGCGCGGCGATCGAGTGCTTCTAAAGGTACTAGGTTAGACAGAGAAAAATTAGACATTGCCCCTCCGCAGTTCTTCGGCCAGGTAATCACAGGCGCGCCACGCGAGCGCGTTGATCGTCAGTGTCGGGTTCTTGTCCGGGTTACTGACGAAAGAACCGCCGTCCATCACAAAAACATTTTTTACTTCGTGCGTTTGGCAGTAGCCGTTGAGCACGGACGTCTTGGCGCTGGCGCCCATACGGGCGGTACCCACTTCGTGGATGATGCTGCCGGGGATGGAGATGCCATCGGCTTCGCGCTGCGCGGCACTCAGGCCGGTGACGCGGCCGCCCATGCCGGTGATGATATCGGCGAAGGTCTTCTCCATGTGGCGGGCTTGTTTCCACTCGTAGTCGGTCCACTTGAAGTGGAACTTAAGCACCGGGATGCCCCATTGGTCGACGACATTGTTGTCGATCTCGCTGTAGCTGTGATTGTTGGGGATCATCTCGCCGCGGCCGGCGAAGCCAACATTGCAGCCGTAGGCCTGGCGGGCCTGCTTCTTCATTTCCTTGCCGTAGCCATAGCGGCGCGCGGCGCCTTGGAAGCTGCCGATGCCGGGCATGCCGTAGCCGCCGCCGATTTCGATGTGGTAGCCGCGGGGGAAGTCGAGCTTGTTGTGTTTTTCCCAAAGCCACCAAGGCATAAAGAGGTGCGCGCCGCCGTAGCCATCGGTATTGTAGTGCGGCATGCCTTCCAGCGCCGGCACATAGCCGCTCAGCCCGAAGCCGACCGTGTCCATAAGATAGCGGCCCAGCATGCCGCTGCCATTGGCGAGCCCGTTGGGGAATTCCTTGCTCTTCGAGTTCATCAGGATGCGCGAGCTTTCGCAGGCGCTGGCGGCCACAATCACCGTCTTGCCGCGCACGATCTTGTGCTCGCGGGTACGCTTGTCGATATACAACACGCCGATCGCCTTGCCGTTGCCGTTGGTGAGCACCTCCCGCGCCATGGCCATGTCGAGCACGGTGCACAGGCCGGTTTTCATGGCCGGAAAGACTTGCACTTGGCTTGAGCTATACGCCGAAGCCGTCTGGCAGCCGCGTCCGCATTGGCCGCAATAGTGGCAAGCGGCCCGGCCATTCAAAGGTTTGGTGATCACGGCGCGCCGATTGGCGACGCAGGCAATCCCTAAGTCGTCGCAGCTTTTCTTCACCAGGATTTCATGCACACGCGGCGGGGGCGGCGTATGGAACTGGCCATCGGGACAACTCGCGATGCCGTCGCGGTTGCCGGCGATGCCAATGAAGGTTTCGGCCTTGTCGTAATAGGGCGCGATGTCGGAGTATGAGATGGGCCAATCGAAGCCGAGGCCGTCTTTGGTGTAGGGCTTGAAGTCATACTCCGAGAAGCGGAACGACATGCGGCCATAGTGATTGGTGCGGCCGCCGACGATGCGCGAGCGGAACCACGTGAA
>JBBQQS010000075.1:0-14266 GCA_038215525.1 Bryobacterales bacterium | reverse complement strand
GTAACGCCACCATGAGGAATGCTTCTCTCGCCCAGGTGGCGCTCGCGCTTATGTTCGCAGCCCTGCCCGCTCTTGCCCAAGTTTTCACCGGCACCATCACCGGTGTGGTAACTGACCCCGGTGGCGCACCCGTTTCGGGCGCCGTCATCCGCCTGAAGAACACGGCCACCAGTGAGCCGCGCCAAGTGGCGTCGGGTTCCGATGGCCTTTACATCTTCTCCCAGATTGTGCCGGGCTCCTACGACGTGAGTGTCGAGATGCCCGGCTTTCGCAAGAGCGTTACCAGCGGCGCTGTGCTGCGCGTCAACCAGACGCTCGAAGTGAATTTTGCCATGCAATTGGGCGAAGTCTCCCAGACCGTCGAGGTCACCGCCGGGGTGTCCCTGCTCGATACGCAGACCGCCAATCGCGCCGTCACCCTCGACCAACAGACCGTGCTCGACCTGCCGGTGAATGCGCGCAATCCCTTCGCCATGGTGCACGTCAACGCCGGCGTCATCGCCGTGCGCACTGGCATCTCGCAAGCCACGCAAGATCAGAATCACAATCGTTTCTCCATGAACGGCGGCCGCGGCCAAGCTGGCCTCACCTTGATTGACGGCACACCGGCTTCGGCCGTCGACTGGGGCGGCTTGATCGCCTCGCCCGGTGTGGACTCGGTGGCCGAAGTGAACATTCAGCGCAATCAGTTCGACGCCCAATTCGGCAAGAGCGACGGCAGCGCCGTCAACATGATCACCCGTGGCGGCGCCAATCAATTCCACGGCACGCTGTTTGAGTTTCTGCGCAACGATAAGCTCGATGCCAACAGCTGGGGAAACAATCGCGCTGGCTTGGTGCGGACGCTGTTCCAGCGCAATCAGTTTGGCGGCAACTTCTCGGGGGCCATTTCGAAGTCCAAACGCCTTTTCTTCTTCGGCGGCTATGAGGGCGTCCGGCAGGGGTCGCCAGGAAGCAGCATCCAGACGGTGCCCACGGCGGCTCAACTGGGCGGCGACTTCTCGGGCGTCTTTAACCCTAATGGATCGCAGTCGGTGATCTTCAACCCGTTCACCACCCGCGCGAACCCCGATGGCGCGGGTTCGATCCGCGATCCGTTTCCCGGTAATCGCATTCCGAGCGCTCTGTTCGATCCCGTGGCGGTAAGAATCCTCGCTTTGTACCCCAAGCCCAATACGCAGGGCGCGCCGATCACAAACGCTTTAAACTTCGCGGTGCAAGGGAAGACGGCCACCACCAATGAACGTTTTGACGGCCGCATCGATTGGGCCAAGAGCGAAAAGCTCACCATGTTCGGCCGCTTCACGAAAGCCCTTCAGGAAAACGTGGCCCCGCAGTTTTTCGGCAACGGCGCCGACACCAACTTCTCCGACGTCAATCCCCGCCATCACATCGTGATCGGCACCACCTGGACCCCCTCACCCACCTGGGTGGTCAACGTCCTGCTCGGCTCCGGCCGCTGGCGAGAGAATCAGAACTCGCCGTCGAAGGGGTTGAACCCGACGACGCTGGGCTTCCCGGCGGCGCTGGTTTCGCAGTTCCAGACGCTTACCTATCCGTCGGTAACCACCCAGAGCTATAACTCGTTTAGCAATCCGGGCTTTTTCAACGGCCCCCGCGAGACGCACAATCTGCAGGCGAACGTCACCAAGGAACTGGGCAAACACAGCTTGAAGTTTGGCTGGCTGGGCGAACTGGCGCGCTTGAACGCCACTAGCTTTGCCACGCCCACTTTTAACTTCTCCCGCGGCCTCACCTCCGGCCCCGCGGCCAGCGTCGCCTCGACGACCAGCGGCGACGGCATTGCCTCGCTTCTGCTGGGCGTTGGCGCTGGCGGCAGCGCCCCCATCAACGCCGCCACCGCGATCACGGCGCGTTACCACGGCCTTTACTTTCAGGACTCCTGGCGCGTCAATCGCCGCTTCACCGTGCATCTCGGCATGCGCTGGGAAGTGCAATTGGCCCGTACCGAGCGCTACAACCGCTTCAACAACTTCGACTTCAACGCCACCAGCCCGCTGGCGGCGGCTACCGGCTTGCCGCTCAAGGGCGGGCTGGTCTTCGTCACCCCGCAGAACCGCGGCGCCTGGGATACCGACTGGATGAACCTGGCCCCGCGCGTCGGCATGGCTTACAAGCTCACCGATAAGCTTGTCGTCCGCGGCGGTTACGGCATCTTCTATCCGCAAACCGGCGGCGGCGCCAACCAGGGCTTCTCGACGTCGACGGCCTGGGTTTCCACCGTCGGCGGCGACGGCATCAATCCCAATCGCAGCGCACTCCTCAGCAATCCCTTTCCCGGCGGACTGGTGCAGCCGGTAGGCAACACGCAAGGTCTCGCCACCCTTGCCGGCGAAAGCGTGAGTGCCTTCAGCCGCCTCCATCCGCTCAGCTACGTGCAGAATTTCTCGTTCGACTTCCAATACGAATTGAAGAAGGGCATGGTGCTTGAGGTGGGCTACACCGGTTCCCAAGGCCGCAAGCTCCTCTTCGGCACGGGCCAACAGGCCAACCAACTCGAACCCAGGTTTCTGAGCCAAGGCGCCGCCCTTGATCAGCAGGTGGCAAATCCTTTCTTCGGTGTCCTGCGGACGGGCGTCCTGGCCGGTGCCACCGTGCCGCGCAATCGTCTCATGCGGCCACATCCGCAGTTTAACGGCGTGAATCTCTCCGGCGACACGCCCGGCGCGAGTTCGGGCTTTAATGCTCTGGTGGTCCGCTACAATTGGCAGATCGCCGGCGGCTTAAACCTCCTCACCACCTACCAATGGTCGAAGGCTATCGACAATGCGAGCGAATGGCAGGGCTGGGAAGTGGGCGATACGCCGCGCGATTTCTACAACCTCAAAGTGGACCGCTCCATCAGCGCGCATGACCTGCCCCAGAGCTTCGTCAACGCCCTCGTCTATGAACTGCCCGTCGGTAAAGGCAAGAAGTTCCTCGCCGGCGCGAACCCGGTTACCAACGCTGTCCTCGGCGGCTGGCAGGTTTCCACCATCATCCGCTTCGGCAGCGGTCTGCCTTTGAGCTTCTCCGCGCCCAACTCGCTGGGCAATTACGGGTTCCAGATCCAGCGCCCGAACGTCGCCGACCTGCAAGCCGCTAAGCTCGATAGCCCTAAGCCCGATCGCTGGTTTAACACTTCAGCCTTCACCGCCCCCGGCACTTACGAGATCGGCAACGCCACCCGCTGGGTACCCACCGTTCGCTTCGGCCCCACCAACCACGCCGACTTCGCCATCCTGAAGAACTTCCGCTTCCTGGAACGCGTGAAGATGCAATTCCGGGCCGAGATGTTCAACATGACCAACACCCCGCAGTTCGGTAGAGCCAACACCACGTTAGGCAATACCGACTTCGGCCGCGTCACTGGCACCACCAATGTCGGGCCGCGCAACATCCAACTCGGTCTCCGCATCCAGTTCTAGCAACGGATCGGCCGTCCGCCGCTTTGGAGCAGTGGACGGCTCGCTTACTGAGCGGTGGCCTTTAACTTAACCGGTAATCAATAAACAGATCCTCAATGCGCACCCTCGCATCTGCCTCCGCCTTCTTCTGATTCGCCCGCCACGCGGGCCACTTCGGCGCTGTCGTAGGGTTCACCAATTCTGCTTCCGTCACTTTATCCGCCGCATTCTTGGCATCGTCGGCCCAGCCCAGATCTGCCCGCACGACGCGGCCTTGGCACTTCTCGAGTAACTGCGGATACAGCGCCGGTGCGGGCATGCGCCAGGAGCCTTTCGGATTGCGGCCTAGCGCCAGCCTGCGGTCCACCGGGATAAACGCGACTAACTCGTCATGCGACGTCATCAATTCCAAGCCCTTGCGGCTCGCCGTCGCGTTGTGGCTTCCGTGATGGCCCACCTTGTAGAACACCGTGGCATTCAGCAAATCCTCGGCCGTCTTCCGGGTGCCGTCCCGTACCGTGAACTTCGTCTCCGCATCGTGCCAGGAGAGCCAATTGCCCTCCTGCGCATCGGCCGGAAACAGCAGCACCTTGCCGTCGCCGATGCGCTCAATGGCCAAAACGAGGCTGGTGTTATTCGTGAGGTTGTCGAGTTGCAGAGCGAGGTCCGCGGCCGAATGCAGCCAGTCCCGATCCACCCGCCGCCATGCATCCTCGTTCCGGAAGTAGGACGCCAGTCCGGTCGAGATCCGCTCATCTGCCTCCGCATAGCGGAAGCGACGGTCAAACGGCATCTCGCTTTCATCCGGCTGCGCATGGCTCGCCGGATCAGTGGTCTGGAAGATTGCGCCAGCGCGCAGGCCATAGATGTCCGGGCTGCCGTGCTCGCCCAAATCCTGGATTTTGTCCAGAGACCGCGGCGGGCCCAGCACGTAGAAACGGAAATTCGGCAGCCAATCCTCGATCGCCGTCCCGGGTTTCAGGTAACGAGTCTTCGCTCCCATGCCGGTCCGCACAAAGGTCATCGCTTCATCTATCGTCTCGGCGAACTTATCCGCGGCCGCACCCAGGGCCCCCGGATCACCGGCGAAATCGAGTAGGCTGTGTACCGCCAGCCCCATCTGCCGGTCTTGCTCATTTGCGCCCTTTCCCGTCAGCGCCGCGGCGGCCGCGGCCAGCGCCTGGCCCAGATCGTTCTCATACCGCTTAATCTTTTTCGCCAACTCGTCCTTGGGGTTTTCGGTCCAGGCCATCCATACGTCGTCCACTTTGATCTTCAGGAACTCCTGGTTCACGTTGCGAAAGCCACAGACGTGGTCCTGATGCTCATGGGTAGCGATCACCAGATGCAGATGATCGCCGGTCACCTTGCGGATATCGGCCACTGCATCGGAAAGCTTCTTGCCCGTGGTCGTCGACCCCAGCGAGCCGCAGTCGATCAGCATATGCACGGGCTTTCCGTCCGGATCGAAGGTAATTAGGAAGCAATCGCCCAGCCCGGTGCGATACATGCGCACCCGCACCGGTGTGTGGCCGCTTGCCTTCAGCACCGTCTTCTTCGGGGCGGTTTTCCTCGCGGCCTTTTTCACGGGTCTGGTAGCCATCGTCTTCCCTTTCTAAGCTCCCCGATGCAATGCGGCGAACGGCTCGCCGTCAGTTTCCGCGCCCAGGTAGGTAGCCCGCAGGCTCGTCGCGGCCGCTCCGGCAAACGCGCGCTGGCGCTCCTGCCGGCCCGCGCTGTTCAGCCGTTTGCGGATGCAGTACTTGATCTTGCTGGCCCGCAAATCCGCCACTACCGTGCAGCCGCCGGTAAACGTCATCTGCGCACCCTGGGGTTCGGCAGCATTAGCCGGAATTGTCGTCTCTTGCAAAATGCCCAGCAGCAATTGCGGAAACATGCCGCCGTCCGGATTACTGCGATAGGCGATCCGCGCCGTGCGGACCTCAAAGGGCTTCCCCCGGTCGAGCCCCAGATAGGCCGAGTCCTCGGCGCCGTGCCTCCCCTGGAAGTGGTCCCCCAACCAGGCGTGAATCTCCTTGCGCATGCTCCGTTCGAGATCGAAAGCTTGCTTCCGGGAATCCATGTAAATGTTTTCCGCCGAATAACTGCGCAGCCGCGTCAACATCGATTGCAACTCCTCCGAAGGCTGCGCTTCGTCATCATGCGGACCACTCCACACCAAGCTCTCCACACTGAGCGTCCGCACGTCGCGAGGATAGATGCCGCGCTTCCGGAAGGCTTGCAAAAAGGCCACGCGGTAGTTCAAGTCATCGTCCGCCACCACGTCGCGGTCCGCCGTAATAATTGCGCGCAGATACTCGCCAAAAGTAATGTCCACGGGCGGGCAATAGTCGATGGCGCGCACGCACATGGTCAGCACATGCCCGGCCGCTTTCGCCGCTTCGTTGGCCAGGCGCTGCGCCAGGTCCGGATGGATGGCGCCGGGCTGCAGGATACCGGTGCCTCCGGTAGCTAGCCGCAGCAAGTCCGCGGTGCGGTGCCTATAAATGGAGAGAAAGGCGTCAAACACCGCCGCCACCAGAATCGCGCCGCGCCGGTGCGGCTCCCGAGTGTTCAGATACTCCTCCGGCTCTGGCACGTGCGGCTGCCACACGCCCGCGTCGTTCGTGGTGCCGATCGCGTCGCGCAGCGCGCCCCGCAGTCCGGTGCTGCGTCCGAACTGCCCCGCCAATTGGCCCAACAGGTTTTCCTGGGAGTCGATTGCCCCGCGCGTCGCCACAATCTGGTTCCGCAGAATCTCGGGAAACGTGAAGTGTTGAAACAACGCCACCATGTCCGCAAAGGCTTCATGGAATGCGTGCACGTCTGGATTGGTGGGCGCTAAAAAGCCGCGGTTCATCCCGTCGAGCAACGCGTGCGTCGTCTCGTGCGCGATGATGTCATGGGAGAGGCACGTGAACACCATGCTTCCGCCCATATGGTCGCCGGGCGCGCCCGCCGAAGCCTTGAAGTAACCGAACAGCAAGGCGATACGGGCCGGTGTGTAGAACGCATTCCGCTCGCGCAAAGCGTGCGGATAGATCCGCAAGCGCGGCTCAAAGTGGGAGTCGTCTTTGGTATTGGCGCCCTTGGCCGGGGGGCCGGGTCGCCACAAAGTTCGCCTCCCCAACGCATGTTCGAAATTCCGGATCGTCAGGCTCGCTACGGCATAAACCATCTGCTGATGGAATTGCGGTGAGCCTTCGCTCGGCGGCAACCCATCCTGAGCCAATAGTGCCGCGTCGCTCAGGTTTACCGGCTCGTAGTAACATCCGCTTCCGGGGTCCGCGTCGATCACTTCCAGATACTCGCCGCAGGGGCCGGAGTCCAGTTTTTCCCACGGCACACGGAAAACCACTTGGCTGATCGGCTTGGTCTCCAACTGAGTGGAGAGGCTCGGATCGATTGCATAGCCGCGCAACCGGCGGAACGGCGGTGGGGGTGGGGTGAATGGCGCGTGCTCCGCTGTCTTCACCGGATTCTTACTCTTAGCGATCAGTTCTTTGCCTGCCATCGCGCCTCCGCGTGGTGATTCTACCACCGTCCTGCGCTTGACGGTATTAATTTGCAGGTCCGGGTTCGTTAATATTTCTTTTGAATAGATATGCCCAGAAAAACGACACTTGTTCCCAACGTACGCGCCTTCCTAGCCCACCGCGTAAGCGGTGGGTCACACTGGTCCCGATCATTTCATGTGGGAGTATCGTTGGCAAAGGTGACCCATCGCTGACGCGACGGGCTAGGTGATCCACCGCACTAACTCAAACTCAACGGGTCCACGTCGATCACCAAAGCCGTCGCTCCCCACTTACTCTCGAGCGCATGCTGCCGGATCTTCAGCAGGACCTCGGCCAGTAACTTGCGGCTCGACGTCTTCAAGAGTAACTGGTAACGAAACTCATTCCGTAACCTTGCCACCGGCGCCTCCGCCGGCCCCAGGACGCGCATGTTCGCCGGCGCCGGGTCGAGTAAGTTGGCGATCTCTCCGCTCATCCGCAGCGCCTCTTCCTGCTTCTCATGCCGCAAGACGACATTGGCTAAAGCCGCAAAGGGCGGATAGCGCATGAAGCGCCGGAATTCGATCTCTTTCTCATAGAAACGCGCATAGTCCTGCGCCGCGGCGCACTCGATGGCGTAGTGTTCGGGGTTGATGGTCTGGATAATCACTTGCCCCGGTAAGTTACCCCGCCCGGCGCGGCCGGCCGCCTGCGTGAGTAACTGGAACGTACGCTCGGCGGCGCGGAAGTCCGGCAGCCCCAGTCCGACATCCCCGGAAACGATTCCTACCAGAGTCACGTTCGGAATATCGTGTCCTTTGGCGATCATTTGCGTGCCCACCAGGATGTCGAAGCTCTTCTCCCGGAAGCCTTGCAGAATCGTCTCGTAATGGCGCTTCGTGGTTACCGTATCGCGATCCATGCGCGCAATCCGGGCCCGCGGAAACAGGCCGTGTAACTCGTCCTCCACCTTTTCCGCGCCGGTGCCAAGAAAGTAGATGTGCTCACTCCCGCACTTTGGGCACTTCTCTGGAATCCGCTCGGCATGGCTGCAGTAATGGCAAAGCATCCGGCGGTCCCGCCGGTGGAAGGTAAGTGCCACGGCGCAGTTGACGCACGTTACCCGCTCGCCACAACTGCGGCAGGCGACCGAAGTCGAGAATCCCCGGCGATTCAGCAGTAACATCACCTGCTCGCCATCGGTCACCCGCTGGTCAATCAGTTCCACCAGCCGGCGCGAGAAAGTGGCATTCTTCTTGCTCTCGAGAAACTCGACTCGCATGTCGACCACTTCTACTTCGGGCATCGGCCGTTGTTCAATGCGCTCCGGCAATTCGAGCCATTGGTACTTACCGCGCTCCACGTTGTACTTACTTTCGAGGCTCGGCGTGGCTGACCCCAGCACCACCACCGCAGACTCCATCTGGGCGCGCACCACGGCCACGTCGCGCCCGTTGTAGCGTGGCGTCTCTTCCTGCTTGTAACTGCTATCGTGTTCCTCGTCGACTAATAGCAAACCCAACTGCGGCACCGGCGCAAACACCCCGCTCCGCGTGCCCACCACCACCGTCGCCTCGCCTTGCCGGATGCGCCGCCATTGCTGGGCGCGCTCGCCATCGGTGAAGGCCGAGTGCAGAATCGCCACCCGGTCCCCGAATCGGCTCGAGAACTGGCCGGCCACTTGCGGCGTCAGCCCAATCTCCGGCACTAATAACAGCGCACTGCGACCCACTGCCAAAGTCGCTTCAATCGCGCGTAAGTAAACCTCGGTCTTGCCCGACCCCGTCACGCCCTGCAGTAAGTAAGCGGCGAATTTACCCTTGGTGATCGCCCCGGAGATTGTGTCGAACGCCGCCTGCTGCGCGCCGTTCAGCACCGGCACCATGCGCTCCAGCGGATGCAATGGCCTCGCCGCGTTGATCAAACTCAACTTCACTAGCGACTTTCGTGCCAAAGCCCGACCCGCCGTACTCGCGCTCTTCATCCCGGCCTCTAAGTCGCCCAACTTATGCGGCCCCGGATGTAACTCAAGATAGGCGATTAACTCGCGCTCCGCCTTGGGTAACTTACCCTCGGGCCGCGCCGCGAACTCGATCTCCAACCGATCGGACCCCGCCCGCAAAGGGTCGCGCTCCGTCAGATCTTGCTCAAGCTCAATCAGCCCCTTCTTCACTAGCGACTGCAACCGTCGCGGCGCGTCGTCGAACTTCTTCTTGAGCGTGGCCGCCGACAGCGACCGTTTCTCGAGCATATGGAGCAAGGCCACGCTGGGGTCTTCGGCCAGCTTCGGGTCGATCGACATTTGCCGCGCCAAGTCTCGCCCCGAATCTGTGATCGCATAGACTTCCGTCTGCCGCACCTCGCCCGTCAGCGGCGCCATACCCCGCAGCACTTCGCCCAGGGGTGCGCAGTAGTACTTGGCGATCCACGCGCCCAGCCGGATCATCCGCTCGTCGAGCACTGGCGTCTCATCGACTAACTTCATCAATTCACGCGTCTTACCCGACACCGGCGGCTCGTCGTGCGTCCGCAGCACCACACCCACTAACTGCCGCGCCCCAAACGGAGCCAGCACCCGCGAGCCAACCTGTACTCGATGGCGCAACGTCTCGGGCAGGGCATAGGTGAACGCCTGATCGAGGGGGACCGGGAGGCTGACATCGCAGTAGCGCGGTGTAGGATTCATCGACAACGTAACTATTTTCCTGATTGGTGTGTTTAACAGGATGCCACGCTAAAGGCGTTGGCCCCCGTTAGGAGCACTGAAAGAATGAAAAAGATTAACCTCATGATCGCAGGTTTGTTGATCGCTGCCGTGGCCGTTTTTGCCGCCGGCATCGACGGCAAGTGGACCTCGGAGATGACCATGCGTGGTCCCAATGGCGAAATGAAGGTCACCACGACGATGGACTTGAAGTCGAGTGGCGAAACTCTCACTGGCACCGTGGCCACTGCCGGACCCCGTCCGGGCACCGCTGAGATCATGGAAGGCAAGATTGCCGGCAACAAGTTCTCCTTCAAAACCAAACAGACCACCAAGAAGGGCGAAATGATTAACGTTTGGGAAGGTACCATGGACGGCGATTCCCTCACCGGTTCTCGCGGTCGCGAGGGCGGCAACAACAAGATGGAGTTCACCGCCAAGCGAGCCATGTAATTTTGGTTTTGCAGACGCCCGGAGCAACCTGTTAACGGTGCGCCCGGGCTTTTCCGACCAGGAGTAAAAAATGAAAAACACCATCGCAGTTTTCTTGATCGCCGCCATGTCGATGTTGGCGGTCGGCGTTGACGGTAAGTGGACCTCGGAGATTACCACTCAAGGCAAGAAGGGCGAGACCAAGGTTACGACCACCTTCGACCTCAAGTCGAGCGGCGAGTCGCTCACCGGCACCGTCAATATCGCCGCCAAACGGACCGTAAACCTGGAGATTACGGACGGCAAGCTCGTCGGCAATAAGTTCTCCTTCAAGACCAAGCAGACCACCAAAAAGGGCGAAACGATTCTCGTGTGGGAAGGCACCGTCGACGGCGATTCCCTAAACGGTTCTCGCAGCCGCGAAGGCGCGAAGAACAAAGCCCAGTTCACCGCCAAGCGGCTTTAACGCATGGGTACCCGCTCGCGTGACGGACACCTAGCCCGTCGCGCGAGCGACGGGGCACATTTGCCGAAGAAACTCCCATCTTCGGTGACGTCAGAGCACTAGTGCAACGCCTTCAATAAGCGAAAAGTCAGCCGCCCGTGCGCCTGCCTTAAGGCCGCGGTCACCGAGGCGGCAGTAGCTCCGCGCGCGAAGAGAAAACCCGGATAGCTGTTGCCTTCTGGCAGCGGCACCAACCGCTCGCCCTCTTTGGCCGTGATCATCACTTCGGCAAACCTGGACGCTTGGTCAATCCCATCCACCCGCTCCAGGATGCCCGCGCCTGGCACCGGAATCATCATCACCCCGGATGCGCCGTCGTCAAGTCTCGCCTCAGGAGCTTCCCCTGGCGCGGCTTGCAGTAGGATCTCCTCCAGCGGCTTCCCCCCATCGAAAGTCAGCGCCCGGGCGCACAGTCCGCCAATCGGCCGCCCGGCGACTTCCAGCACCCACACGCCAGAGTCATTCACGCGGCACTCGCCATGCAGAGGACCATCGGAGAGTCCCACCGCCGCCACCGCCCGCTCGATCGCCTCGACGATGCGCGCCTGTGTCTCGGGGCTTTCTTGCGATGGCGTCACGTAAATTGTCTCTTCGAAAAATGGCCCTTCCAGCGGCTCGGGCTTGTCGAAGATGGCGAGCACTTGCAGCTGGCCCTCCCGCAAAATGCCCTCCACGGCAAACTCTCGCCCCGGGATATAGGTCTCTACCTGAATGAAGCGATCGGCCTCTTCACGCCGTTCCCGGATCTCGCCGGACTCGAGCAGCTTCGCGATCCGCGCCCAAGCCGCGCGAAACTCCTCGTCGTTGTTGGCCCGGATGACGCCACGGCTGCCCGACAGTGCCAACGGCTTCAGCACCACTGGATACGGCCCACTCACCTTGTTCGCGGCTTCAATGGCCCGGCGTTCATAGCGAGGCACCAGCAGCCCCGCCGCGCGAAATGCTTCGCGCGCCAAGTGCTTGTTCTGGCTCTTCGCGATGCTCTCGGGCGAATGAAACGGCACCCCCAGCTTCTGGGCGGCCAACGCGGCCAACAACAAAGGCCGGTCCCCCACCGCGATCACGCCCTGAGCCGGACCCTCAATTGCCGTTAGCGACCCCACTGCATCATCGAAGCGCACCGGAACCGCACGGTCGCCCCAAGGGTCATCGAGAATATGGCAGCGGTCGGTCACCAACTGCACGTCGATCCCCAACCGCCGCGCGGCCTCTTCAAAAACGCGGATCTGGTAGCCAAGCTTGGCGGCGAACAGCAGTAGGCGCACCTTTGTATGGTCTCATTCGCCAAACGCGGGCATCAGGCCCATGCCGGCCTTGTGCCAGCGATAGCTATCGAAGTCGAGCCAATGGCCGTTGGTGCGGATCGTCACCAGCCCCAATTCATCGGTCCGCAAGGTGACGATTCCGCGGCTCGCCAGTCGCTCCACCACGCGCGGATGAGGGTGACGATAGCGGTTACCCCGGCCGACGCTCACCAGCGCAACGCCCGGCTGCAACTGGTCCAGCCAAGCATCGGTGGTGGAGGTGCGGCTGCCATGGTGGCTTACTTTCAGCACGTCGACGCGGGGCAGATCCCATTCCGCCAGCAGGCGGCGCTCGACGGGGGCTTCCATGTCACCGGCGAGCAGAAAGCGCCGTTGCCCATAGCTGACTAGCATGGCTAACGAGTCGTTGTTGTGGGCCTCCGGCAGTGGCTCGCGGTCCACCAAAGGAGCGAGAATCTGGAACTGGACTTGGCCAGCGCGGAAGTGGTCGCCTTCGCGGAGAGTTTTGATGCGGACTCCCAGGCGCTGTGCCGTAGCGACGATGGCCTGCCAGTCGGGGCTTTGGGAGGGCATGAGGCCGGTCCAGATCTCGCCCGGCTTAAAGTTTTCGATCAAGGCCGAAAGGCCGCCCATGTGATCGGCATGGGCGTGGGTGAGGACGAGGACATCGAGGCGCTTGATCGAGCGGGTCCAGAGGTAGGGCGAGATTACGTCCTCGCCGGTGTTGATGCCACCGGTGCGGCGAGCCGGTTGCGGGCGGAAGTTGGCCACGCCGCCGGAGTCAACGGCAATCGTGCGGCCATCGGGAAGCACCATCAGCAGACCATCGCCCTGGCCGATGTCGATCGCGGTAAGTTCGAGTTCGCCCGGCCGGGTATCGGGCGCAAAGGGATGCAGGAGCAGCAGGGCCAGGGCGCCGGTGGCGAGCGCAAAGGCGGGGGCGCGCCAGCGGTTGAGCCGCAGGGCTGCGGCGAGGAGCAGTAGCGAGAAACCCAGCAGGAGCGCAAACCAGATGGGCGGCGAGGGGATGCGCCAGGCGGGTTCCCATTGGGCCGACCAGGTGGTGACCCTGCCCGAGCCATGGACGAGGAGCGCGGCCCAGCCGGCCAGCCAGGCCGAGTTTGTGACCACCGCGAGCATGCCGGTGGGGATGGCAGCGGACAGCAGCGGGGCCACCAACAGATTGGCGACCAAGCCGGTGACGGGGAAGCGGTGAAAGTAGCTGATCAGCGGCAGGGCGAGCATCACTTGCACCATGGCGGTAATCAGCAGCATTTCGGCCACCGTCGCCAGCAGACGAGTGAGGCCGCCGATAAGCGGGTTCGCCCAGCTTTGGGGCAGGCCCGTCAGCAGCGAGAGGGTTTCGGCCAGCAGGCGGAGTTCGACGCGGATGGCCGCGACGAGCGAGGGCAGGCTTACGTCCCAACTCACGTCGTTGAGCTGCTTGGACGCTTGCAGGAAGGGCGCGGTGGTGCGATCGGCGATCGGCGTGGCTAAGGCGCCAATGGCCAGTACGGCCAGGAAGGAGAGCTGGAAGCTGGCCTCGTACGCCTGGCCGGGGTCCATCACAATGAAAACCAGCACGACGGCGGCGAGGACGTTGAGGACCCGGCCCTGGCGGTAGAAGAATCCGGCGCCGGCGAAAAAGGTGAGCCCCCACGCCGCGCGCAGGACGGGCGCGGCGCCGCCGGCGAGCCCGGTGTAAAGCCAGGCGAGCAGCACGCCGGCCAGCGCGGCCACCCAACGGCGGCGCGTCAGTTGGAAGATCACCCAGACCCAACCAGCCGTAAGGATGACGACGTGCTGGCCGCTGATTACCAGGGCATGGAAGGTGCCCGTGCGCCGGAAGTCCTCCGTCCAGAGCTTCTTCACCTGGCTGGTTTCCCCCAGCAACAGGGCTTGCAGCATCCCGCCGGCGTAGTCGTCGTGCGGGAAGAAGGCGGCGATGCGGGCCAGCAGGGTGGCTCGGGTGCGGGCAATCCAGCGGGCGGCGCGGTCGCCGCATTCACCTGGTTGTTTCGTTATGCTGACGCTGGCCGGCAGGGTAGCGGTCCAATAGATGTGGCGGCGAGCCAGGTACTCGGGATAGTCGAAGCCGCCGGGGTTCTGGAAGCTGCCCGGCGGGCGGATGCGAGCGTCAAACTCAACGCGGTCACCGTAGCTTACCGGCGGAGGCGCCAAGCCGTCTTTCGGGAATTGGTAGACCTTGGCGCGGGCGCCGGGCTCGAGTTCAACGGTAAACTGGGCGCGCCCTTCAAAGAAAGTGCTGGGTTCGACGACACAACCCTGCACCAGCAAGACCTCGTCGGGGTCGCTCTCAATCCTGGGCCGTGGGCCCGGGCGGGCGGTAGCTTCCATCAGCGCCCCTAAGGAAGCGATGCAGGCCAGGGCGGGCAGCCACCATCGCACCAGGCCTTGCCAGCGCGCCAACGCGGCAAGCGCCAGGCACAGTCCCG
>JBBQQS010000074.1:0-14288 GCA_038215525.1 Bryobacterales bacterium | reverse complement strand
CGAGCGGGAATTACAGCGCTCCATCCGCGAGAATCTGCCGCTCTCCGTCCTGCTGATGGACCTTGACCATTTTAAGAACGTCAACGATACCTATGGCCACTTGGCCGGGGACGAAGTGCTCCGCGAGGCGGCCAAGCGACTGAAGGACGGCGTCCGGAGCTACGACATCCTCTCCCGCTATGGGGGGGAAGAATTCCTGATTCTCATGCCAGGCTGTGACGAGGAGGCAGCCCGCGCGCAAGCGGAGCGGTTGCGCCTGGCCATTGCGCAAACCCCGATCGTCATCACTTCCGCCAAGCAGGTGGCCCATCCGCTGACGGCCAGTTTCGGCGTTACCATCTCTTCTCCCATGGCGCTCGAAACTCCGGAATCGCTGGTCCGCGTGGCCGATGAGGCGCTCTACTCCGCCAAACGTCAAGGCCGCAACCGGGTCGTCTTTCATTCTACCGAAGACGTTTCGCCTGCCCCGTTACCCGAAGTGTTCGCTTCAAAGGGATGAGCGCCGGCGGCGTCCCCAAACGAAGAGCATTCCCAAGCCCATCATTGCCCAACTTCCGGGTTCTGGTATCGCCACGGACACCGCATACAGCTGCTCAATCACCGGCAGTCTCAAGCCGATATTGTCGATCCCGAACGACAGCGGATCGATCACAAACACGGCTGACTTGGCGGTCGTCGCGAGGGGAATCGTTACGAATTGCCAGCAACCCGTGAAGCCGCCCCCTGGATCTCCCGGGCAGCTTTGGGTCGGCGGATTCAGGGTTGCCGAGCCCAGTTGGGTTCCAGTCCCGTTCAGTCCACTAAAGACGCGCGCGGAACCCGTCGATCCGCCGGCATTCGTTACGTAGTGAAAGGTCAACGCTTCGATAAAGCCATCCGGCACGTTAAAGGTGAGTAGACCGGTGCTACTAAACAGCACCGCGAAGGGACTGGGGGCGTTGGCGAAGTTTCCCGCCCCACCCACGTCGGAATCGGAAATCGCCACTGCCCCGGGTAAGAACGTTATCCCATAGTTGAAGTAGGAGTGACCCATGCTGCCGGTGCCGCCTCCGTAGAAGGCTAGCGCTTGTTCCCCATCCTGCAGGCCCGAAAACGTCAAAATCGTCGTGGCCTGCAGCGGTGCCGCCAGCATCAAGAACGTCAGGATTGCACCCGTACGGATCATAGGTTCCTCGATTAAACACTTTTTAAGGAAAATGTTTTATCCAAGTATCCCACTCACGATTGCCCAGTGCAATAGAAAAGGCTACTTCGGCGGCTCGAACCGGATAGTGCTCTCGGCGGCAAAGCGCCGGTATTGCTTGTATTCCACCTTCAGCCGCATCCGGACCACGCCGTGCTGGAAGGGCAGGTCGTCGTCGGCCAGGGTCAATCCAGGCAGCCAGAAGCCATCCGGCATCCGTTGCCGCACGGTGGTAAATCGCGGAAACAAATTCTCTTCCCGATGGCCATTTTTGCGGCGCACCAGGGCCGGTACGGCCTTGCCCTCGGTGCGGACGATCGAGAAGTCGCTCTGCGCCACCCAGATCAGCCCCTCGAAGAAACGTTGCCCGTCGAGGATCTGCCGCGGTTCGAGCGCGATGACGAAGCAGTCCACGCCATCGACGGTTTCGGCCCCTTTCACGCGCGCCCGGTAGAAGGGGAGGCGTTCCTGGGTGATCAATGCGGGCTGCACTTCCCGCAAATCCGCGAAGTCCTCGGGCGTGAGTTTCAAGAAGCGCAAGGTGTCATGGGGCTGCTTGGGAAAGCTCTCGCGGCGCTCCCCGGCCGGCGAAAACTGGATCTCGCGCGTCTCGGTGTACAAGCCACCTCGTGTCCCCCGCGCGTCCCATTCCGCCAACTCGACGGCCTGCTGGTAGGTGTAGCTGGCCCGCGCGAGCTCGGTTTGCGTCTCGCGCTCCGCCACGCGCTTCACCAGGTCCGCTGGCGGTGTCTGGCCCAAGCCCATGCCGCATACTAGAAGACTGATGATCCAGGCCCCAATCCCCGCTACCGCTTTGGGCGAGTCTCTGCGGACCTTCTTCTGGTTCATTGCCGGCCTGTGGGGAATCATGGTGGTCGCCGGGTTCACGTATGCCCAGCAACAGCATATCCCGAAGGCGACGGCGATAGCCATCCTGCCCGCGTTGCTGCTAGAAGCCGCGTTTTACGCCGGCCCCGGCTTTGCTGCCGTGCGGGAGCGGTTGCTCGCTTGGCCCAAGGCGCACCTAGCCCTGGCATTTACGGTCTCCGCGGTGCTGCCTTGGCTCGTGTACACGCTCGCCAGCGGCCAATTCAGCTGGGCCAAGCTTGGCCTGCTGCTCGCGCTGGTCTCGCCCGTGGCCTTTTGCTATGTCCTGTTGCCGGCCACGCGACTGACCGACCTGGCCCTGCTCGTGTGGCTGGCGCTCCCGTTCCTCAACAAGATCTTCCTCGACATCTACCCCACCGCCGACCCCAAACCGCGCATGGACTTCCTCGGCAAATGGATGTGGATCCGCCTCGGCTTCGCCGTCTTCCTCCTCATCCGCCAAGTGGAAGGGATCCAGTTTGGATTCGTTCCCTCCCGAGCCGAATTGTTGACCGGCCTGAAGTACTACTTCCGGTTCCTGCCGTTCGGCTACGCACTTGGCTATCTCCTGGGGATCGTTCGCGTGGGATTTCCGGATACGGGTTGGCATCCGGCATTGCTGGCGATCGGTTCCTTCCTGGGGCTTTTCTGGACGGTGTCGTTGGGTGAAGAGTTCTTCTTCCGCGGACTCATCCAGCAGTGGCTGGAAGAGATAACGGCGTCCCCCTGGGCGGCCATCGCGATCGCCTCCGTCCTCTACGGCGCAGCCCACTTGCCCTTCCGGGGGCCGTTCAACTGGCGCTACGCATTGTTGACCACCCTGCTGGGCATCTTTTGTGGACTGGCCTATCGGGAGTGCCGGGGCATCCGCGGCCCGATGGTGACGCATGCCTTGGCCGCCACGACGTGGATCGTGGTGTTTCAGAAGGGCGCTTAACGCCGATTGGTGTCGGGTGCCGCGGTGCTCCTAGTAAACCGTTGCGCGACCAGGCGCTCGATGCCGGTTTTGGGCGTCGAAGCCATCACCGGTTCCACTACGCGTACGGCCACCGTGGCTATCCCCAGCCACATCATCGCCAACACGGCGAAAGTCGTTACTCTGCGGTCCATTTTTGTCCTCCAGCGCTCTTGTTTGCTTGACGTACCCGATGCCCGGCTAATTTCATAGGCGCTTGTTAATTCGTCTTTTTTACCGGCTCACTCTGATACGCGTAATTCTCGTGTCAAATAGATCACTAGACCGACGAAAAAATTTTCGGGTTTGGATGGGGCACCGAGAAAAACAACGGCGCGCGCTCCGGCAAGGCCGGAAGAGTGTGGATAATTTCCCAGTGGCGGGCCATCTCGACGGCCGGTCCTACGCGGATGCGTGACGTTAGCCTCCCCCCTGCTGACGCCCCGCTCATTGACCCCGCCTCTCTGGCCGATCCAGAGGACCTCCGCGTGCTGCGCGATGGCGTCCGCCCGGCCCGTCACTCGTTCCTAATCAGCGCGATACGTATTACCACCCCGGTGGCACGTGCGCCAATGGCATCGTGGTCGATGAGGAACTCCGCTTCCACGGCCTCCGCGGCCTCCGCGTGATCGACGCCTCGGTGATGCCCGTGCTGCCCCGCGGCAACACTCACGCCCCCCCCTTCGTCATGATTGCCGAACGCGGCAGCGACCTGATCCTTGCCCGCCGCGCTACATTAAACGGGGCCTGCGCCACTCACTGCGCCACTCACTGCGCCACTCACTGCGCCACTCCTGCGCCACAGCATCGCCCACTCGGCTGCGCGCAAAATCCCCATGCTCCACAATCCCGCGCCGTAAACCAGCAGAAACACCGCCAGCCGCACCGTGGGATCCATGGTCCACGCCCAAGCGATCGGCGAGAGCACTCCACCCAGCAACACCACCGCGCTCCAGCTTCGCAGCGAGTATTGAATCGACTGCCGGATTTGCCAGGTGCCATAGGCCGCAAACGCCGCCCCGGCCACGATCACCGCATAGCAAGCGCCCTGGCTGCCCCATCGCGGCACCCACACCATGCAGGCTCCCACAAACGTCAACAACTGCACTACCGCGCTCCCGGTGGCGCTTTGCGGCAGCCCGTAGGTTACCGCCAGCAGCCGCGCCAATCCGCCCGGGGCAAACGATACCGTCGCAATCGCGAGCCAGGGCAATAGCGGCGCCACCCCCAGGTATTGCTTCCCCACCACCAGCCGGACCACCATTTCGCCATGCGTGAAGGCCATCGCGCATCCCACCACGCTCGCCATCCCCAGGAAGCACAACAACCGCTCCGCCCACTCGCGCAACTCTACACCCCGGCCCTGCGCTCGCAGCGAAGAGAACAGCGCTCCAAAGGCCGACAAGACGCCCCACGCGGCCTGCGTCACCGTTAGGTACAGATGGAAAGCCAAATGGTAGAAGCCCGTCTCCGCATACTGGCCGGAGTAAAATTGCACCATCCCCGCGCCGCCTTGGTGGAATAGCATCACCAACACATTGCCCACCAGGAATGAGGCGCCAAAGCGAAGGAACGGCGCCAGGAACTCCCGGTCGAACCGCACCAGCGGCCAAACCAGGTACCGGCGCGCCCACCATAGCCCGCACCCCAACACCGCCGCTTCCGCCAACATCAATCCGGCGCACGCCCCGACGAACCCGTACCCCCGATAGCCGGCGTAGACGAATCCCAGCCCGCTCACCCGCCGGATCCCTTCGCCCAACTCAAACCGCGCCCCCTGATTGAGACCCTGAAACAGGCTGTAGGGCAGCGTGGCGATCGCCCGCATCCCCACCGCAAGGGCTAAGCACGCTACCGGCGTCACAGTAAGGTCGCGGCCCAGCCAAAGGCTCACCACCGCGACGTAGCCCAGACCGGCCAACACGCCACTCATGACCCGCAAAGCGAGCAACCCGGAAACCAGGCGTTCCAGGCCCGCCCGGTCTCTCCGCGTTTCGAACTCGGGGACAAACCGCGTCATCGTGGAAATCGTCCCCATGGAGCCCAGAATGCTGAACCAAAACGTGATCGACTGCAACAGCGTGAACTGGCCGTAAACCAGAGGCCCCATCAGCCGGGGAATCAACGCCACAAACCAGAAGCCCGTCGCAAGAATTAGCACCCGTTGCGCCGCCACCCAGCCCGCCTGCCGCAGCGTCTGTTGTGCTTCGTCGCTTACGCCGCTATTCGCGGAAGACACGGATCTGGCGATGGAGTTTTCTCTGTTCAATCGAAATCTCCCGCACGACGCGGGGCTGCGGGTTCCGGGCGATCACGAAACCGGCGAACTGCTCGCGCGGCCAATCCCGCGTCGTTTGTTTCAGTAACTCCTGGTGCGGCAGGCCTGCCCGATCGGACATCAACACTCGGGCCACGCCCAATTCGTCCAGGCGGGCGCGGGTTGCGGCTTCGTCTTGCGCCAGCAGCCGGTACCATTGGCCATTGAAGCCGCTGGTGGCCAGAACGCGGGAGCCTCGCAGGACGATCTGGCGTGGTGCTGGCTCCCGTTCGGCGATCGCCGCCACGATCGCGCCCTCTTCGAGACCCGTCCCCGCCAGCAACATCGTGCCCGTGCTCGCCGGCAGCATGCCTCGGAAACGCGCCTCCGGGTAATGGGGCCACGTCACCGCGGCCCCAAAAACTAATGGCAAAACCACCACCCACGCCCCGCCCCCCACTCGCGTCCACAACCCCACCGCCAGCACCGCCGCTCCAACCGCTCCTGGCAAGATGTGCCGCCCTTCGTTCAACGAAGCCACCATCAACAAGCCCACCACGTACGACAGCGTCAACCCCCCCATGGCGGCCACCACCGGATTCCGTTTTGGCAAAACCGCCGCTCCCAGCGCCGCCAAAGTTAATAGCGGCCACCCAAACTCGAGCCACGGCGACCAATGCTGCCACCACTCTACCGGCAGGCCTGCGGGTAGCTCCACTCTCCGGTGCCCCTCCCCCGAAAACCGCGCGGCCCACCAGTACCAGGGCGCCGCCGATACCAGTACCGGCAGGGCCGCCAGCCACAAGTCCGGCCGCCGCAGAAGCTCGAATCTCCGCGCCAGCAGAATGGCGGCCAACGGCAGGATCACCAGCCCGCAGGCGCTGCCTTTGGTCATCAGCGCCAGCGCCGCCGCCACTCCAAAAGCCAAGCTGACCGCCGCACTCGGCTTCCGCAGGTATTGCGCGAATAGCGCGGCGGCCGCCAGGGTCAGCGCGGCCGTGGCCGCGTCCGCCATCACGCTGCCCATTGCCGCGGCGAACGGTACCGTTACCACCAGCCACAACGCCGAGGCAAAAGCCGGCCCCACCGCCGCCAACTGCCGCGTCAGCGCATACACGAACACGGCTAATCCCCAGCCCAACGCCGCCTGCAAAGCCAGCGCCGCGGTCCGGCTCACACCGAATATCACAAACCATAGCCCTTCCACCAGCGGCAGAAATGGGGGCCAATGCCCAATCGCCACCTTCGGATAGTGGAGATAATATCCCTCGGCAAACTCCATCAGCCTTGCCGTGGGATGCCGCAGAAACTGCTCCATCATCACTCCGTTGACGAAGTGGCTGGGTTCATCGGGCTGACCGGAAAAGTCTGCCGCATAAGTACCGCTCATCGCCTGCCACCCCAATATCAAGACGCCCAGCGCCAGCACGCCCGCCAACCCCCAAGGGTCGCGCCGCCGCCAAACCCGCCATGCGCCCCCCACGAGCCCCAGCCCGCTCACCGTGTAATGCAGCAGGTGCAGCGGAAACGCCAGGCCAGCGAACGCGAGCCCACGCCGTTGCAGCAGAAACGACAAGAACCCCCGATTGAACACCGCCAAGCCCACTAGCGAAGCCAAGGCCAACATCGCCCCCAGCCAAGGCAGCCGCCACAGGAAAATCAGGCTGATCCACCACATCAGCGCGAGCGGAACGCAACTACGCCGCTCCCAGCCGAAGTTCAGGTCCGGCGGCAAAGCATCCGCGCGGCTGAACAGCATTTCCGTCCAAGGAATAGCGCGCGCGAACAGGTCCGTCTCCAAGAATGAGCGCAACGTCCAGCGCTTCGCATGCTTGCCTTGAATTTCCGGCCGTAACTCGATCCGCTCCCCGCTTCCCGTCAGGCGCAACCCTAACTCAACATCCTCAATGCTTGGCCGCGCATAGGCCGTATCGAAGCCGCCGGCAGCCAGAAACGGCGCTCGCCTCACCGCTCCGCATCCCGCCCAAAAGGTGCTCGCCTGCCGCCGCGAAGTGCGATGGACGTAGTGGTGCAGCAGATTGCGATAGTCGCTCACCAGCGTGCCCGCCGCCGGCTGATCGTCATAGGCGCCAAACAACCCGGTCAAACCGGGGTCCGCCGCGAACGCTTCCGCCACTTGCTCTAAGGTCTCCGGATGCACTTCGACGTCGGCATCGACAAACAGCAGGATGTCGCTCGACGCGGCTTCCGCTCCCCGGTTCCGCGCCGCCCCAGGCCCCAACGGCGCCTGGCGCAGCAACCGCGCTCCCCCCGCCCGCGCGATCGCTTCGATCCTCCGGCCGTCCCCCTCGCCCGACCCATCGTCCACCACAATCATCTCCGTTTCCCGAGCCGAACCTTGGCCCGTGGACCGGCCTAGCGCCGCCAGGCATTTCTCCAGCATTTCCGGCGCCCCCCGCACTGGAACTACTACCGAGATCACGAAGCCGGTCCGCTCGCCATCGACGACGTCGGCACTTGGCGCGGCACCAATGGCTGCGTCTTCTCCATTTGCGACAACTGGTCGCGCGAAATCCGCCCGCCGCTCTCCAGGTACTCCTCGTCCACATTCACGGCCCACAGGTCATGCCGCCCACCGTAGAGATTGTCCACCGCCAGCATCGCCGTCACCATCGAATGATCCTGATTGTTATACCGGTGCGTGCCGTTGCGCCCAATCAACTGCAGGTTCGGCACTCCCGCCAGAAACTCCCGCACCACCCGCAGACCCTCCTCATGCTCTCCGTTGTATACGGGATACGCCTTGGGCGCCCGCACCACGGTCGAGTCTTCCACGCGCGCCGGATCTGCTAATCCCAACTTCCCAATCTCCCGCCGCGCCAACTCCCGTAACTCTGCGTCGGTCAAATTCCACAGCGAGTCGCCCTCATTACAGAAATACTCGAGGCCCAGGCAAGTCACCCCCGGGTCCGGACTCATGTCCGGGCTCCAATTGTTGAAATTCTGAATTCGCCCCACCCGCACGCTCGGGTCATGCACGTAGATCCAGTTGTCCGGAAACGGATTCGCCTGCCGGATCATCAGCGCCACGGTCAAAAAGTCACGGTATTGAAATTTCGCCGCTGCCGCATCCAGTTCCGGCACCCGCGGCCGCAGCGCCTCGATCAGCTCCCGCACCGGCATCGACGAGATGAAGTGTTCGGCTTCGATTCGTTCTCCATTCGCCACCAAACCCGTCACCCGGCCCGGCTCCCAATGGATCTCCGTCACGGTGGTGGCCAGTTGCACCTTCGACCCCGCCGCCGCCACCAGTTCCGCCGTCTGTTCCCACATCATCCCGGGACCCAGCCGTGGATACTGAAAGCTCCGGATCAAGGACTTGGCCGGTCCCCGCCGGTCCCACCCCAACGCATTCCTCAGCACCGAGACCACGGACAATCCCTTGATCCGTTGCGCGGCCCAATCCGCCGAGATCGTCGCGCACGGAATCCCCCACACTTTCTCCGTATAAGCCTGGAAGAACTTTCGGTATAGCCTTCGCCCGAAGTGGTTAATCAGCCAATCCTCCACGCTCTTCACCGGCCGGCATGGATTCAACTTCGCCCAAGCGTAAGAGGCCGCGCAGCGCACCGATTCGAGCATTCCGAGCTTGCGCAATACCTCCGTCGCTTCGATCGGGTATTGGTAATACTGACCATCCAGGTAAATGCGTGACAAGCGGTTCCGCTCCAGAAAGTCATCGCCCAGTACCTCGTTCCACATCTGCTCCACGGCAGTTACTTTGGTGTAGAAGCGATGCCCCCCGATGTCGAAATGGTAGCCCCGATAGCGCTCCGTCCGCGCCAACCCCCCCACTTGAGCCAGGCTCTCGAAGACGATACTGCTCGACCCTCGACGCGCCAGTTCGTACGCCGCCGTCAACCCTGCCGGGCCGCCACCAATTACCGCCACGGGATAGCTCTGCGTCAATTCGATTGAGACCTCATCATTGTTTCTTTTTTCTAACTTACCTCACCCCCACCCCGTCAAGGTGGCTAGTTTACCTAAAGGTGGCAACATTCGCGCGGCCGTGGGGGGTAGGCCGCACAGCCCGGGGGGACGAGCTACCCCTATCTGGGTAAGCGACGGACTTGTGTATGCCTTCCTTTCGTTAAGCTCCAGTCGGGCCCTGAGCTAACGCTGAAAAGGCGCCAAAATAATTGTAGATCTACAGATATGCATTTAAACTGGCGATCACCGGTGATCTCGGCGGGACTTGCGCGTCGCTTACTCCGATGAAGACGTCCGCCAGATCGGAACCGCCGGCGTGCTGCGCTTCGCTTATCACCAAGGCCGGCTCGATCCGGTCTTCGCCGTCACCTACGGCGACTCTCTGTCTAGGGTTCCGGTTGACGCCAGGTGGCGTGACGGTCGTGCCCATTGCGAGGGACCATGGGACGCGAGCAACGTCGTCAATGCGTCCGGCCGTGTTAACCTCAATGACAAACACGCCGACCCGAAGCCCGCGTCTAAGCAGGTGGATCGACTCGGGCATCTCCAACGTTCCGCATCCGGTCAACACGGCCCTTCTCGAGGGGTCTCTAAGGGGGAGCCATATCCCGTTTTGACTGAATGCCCTAGCGTAAGACCGTTATCGGTTGTTCACTGCCCACCGCAACCGGGCCGCCAGAATTCACTTCTCGTGCCAAAGCCTGTACACTGGACACACCCAAGCGGTCAAACGAAAGGTGCCAGATACGCAAACCATTCAAGAAGCCTTGGCGCGAGGCCCGCATGGCATCGGTCCATTTGGCCCCTTCGGTCCAGGTCTCCGGCAATGCGGCAGCGATTTGCCCAAAGCACTCGTGATAGTTAGTGCCAGTGAGGCGAATGCCGCGCAGCGCCGCGCACAGGTTTGTGGTTTCTTGCATGCCGAAGCGCTCGTGGTCCAGGTCCCGCCACAAATTGTGCGCATTGCGCTTTTGCCGTACGATAGGGTCGCCATAGGCCACCACTTCGCGCAGATGCTCGGCAATGCGCACCACCACATAGGAGGGCCAGATGTCGTCGTAGCGGCCGATATAGGGGCTCACGAAGTAGGCGGGCATCACGTCGCGGGCGATTGCCGTGTTCTGCGAGTTAAACGGTGACCAGGTGCCGGGCTCGAGTCCGAAGCGCTGCGGGACGCCGGGGCGCATGCCGGTCACCACCGGCTGGCGGTACATCCGCGTCAGGGCGTCGATGTCCGGGTCGTCGAGCCAGAAGCCGGCGTTAACCGCCACCCGCGTCTCGCGCACGGCGGTGGTAGCGAAGTCTTCGTGCTCGTGCCAGCGCTGCTCCATCGGATAGCCGCGATGGTAGAACGGCGCGCCGCTCTGCTCCTCGAGCGCCGCGCAGACGTTGTACCAGCCAGAGGTCGACTCAATCAGCGCTAGCGTCGCCCGTTGACCGGCGAGGCCATGGGCGCCGACGAAGTCCTGGTTCGAGAGGAAGTTGTCGTCGTCGATAGTGATGACGACGTCGGCGCCGTCGGCCCAGGCCTTCATCAGGCCCACATTGCGGCGTTGGATCGAGTCGACCGGCAGATACTCCCAGAGCTCGGGCAGTTCGGCCAGATAGCTCTTCTGTTCGCCGAGATCGAGATACTCGCAGGGCAGATAGTTGCGGGTGACATCGTCGCAGCAGGTGCGCGCCTCGGCGGGCGTCTTGCGGTCCCCAATGACGATGAAGTTGACGTCCCGGTGGCCGTAGTCGCGCGCGTTGCGGGCGTACTTTTCGAGCATCACGGGGACGTTGATGGTGGTGGTGACAATGGTAGTTTTCATGAATTCTCCGGTTGGCGCAGGAGCGCCGTGGGCGGGCTGAAGCGGACGCGCCAGGCAATGCCGAAATACAGGAAATTGCGCCAGAACGGATTGTGGGAGACGCCTTCCGTGCGCGCCTTCCAAACGGTAGGAATCTCGCAAGCCTTCGCGCCCAGGCGCAACGGTTTGATCATCGTTTCCAGCAGGAACGGATGGCGCAACTCCTCCCACTTGATGCGCGCGCACCATTCCTTCTTAAAGATGCGGAAGCCGAACGTCATGTCGGTGAGGTCCGTGCCGAACATCAGGGACACCGCGCGCTGGAAGACCCAGTTGAGGACGAACTTCACCGGGTTGTATCCTTCCCACTGCCGGGACTCGTGCCAGCGCGTGGTAGTCACGATGTCCCACCCCTCGCGCGCCTTAGCGATCATGTCCTTGACGCAATGGGGGTCGGTTTCGAGGTCCGAAGCCATCATGAGGACGTGCGTCCCGCGCGCCCATTCAAAGGCGTCGCGCATGGCGCCGCCCAGGAAGGGCCGTACCTGATCCCGATGCGTCACCAGGCGCGGATGCGCCCGCGCGATCTCCTCCACCGCCTTGCGCGACTCGGGCAGAGTCACCTTACCGGTGATGATCAGGATCTCGTCCAGTTGATTCTCGGCGAGCAGGATCCGCATTGTGTCGTGCAGCATTTGCACTTCGTCCACCACGGGCAGAATCACGCTCACCGTCATCGGCTGGGTACTGGTCTTTAGTTTGTTGATCGGTTGGGCGTTGGTCATCGCTTCTTTTTTTGCGCCAGCAGACGTTTGCTTTCGTAAATTTGATAGTCGCCGAACTTCGCGGACGGCGTGTACTCCTCGGTGAGTAACTTCTTTACATAGCGGCTGACGTTCGGCTCCTTCTCCCCGTAGGATTGGTGAAAGCGCTGATACCATCGGTCCACCACCAAAGCATCCGGCCGCCGACCGCTCCAACGGCCCAGCCGGGCATCGTCGATAAAACCACTGAATCCCACCGCGAAAGCCATAGAAGTGGGAGCGATTAGACTATGCCCCTGCCGCATATGATCCTGCATAACTAGCGCCGTCATATGGTATTCGCCGCCCCTCGAGTTCTGCGCGATTCTGACTCCGAAGCAGGTGAGTTGCAAGCACGCGAATAGAGCCAGGTAGCATTTTCCCCGGCCCTGATCGAGCCCATAGAGCAACCACGTCGCGATAAGCAGATTCCAAAACGGGATGGTGTAACAGATATAATTCTGCGCCTTATACGAGACCAGAAAGGTCAGCAGCCCAATGATCATTAGCGATAGCGGCCAAAGCGCACCGAGCCGGCTTCGTAGGTCTTCTCGCCGTAGAAATTGCCAAAAGGATGCAACATAGAAGACCGGGATCAAGGACATGAACATCGGCATTGGATAGGCCCAAAAGGAGAGAAGCCCGAAATGGCCGAAATATCTGGTTCCAATCTCGAAGATGAAGTTCATCCAGGGTTGAAACAAATACTCAAAGCGGTGGCTATCCCCGGTGTTTGCGAAAAACTGGGCGAGAAAGTCGCTCGGACTCTCCCAGATGTACAGCGCCCAACCCAACCCAAGCAAAAGATACGGGAGCATTGCCCAACAAATGAGGCCGAGGCGGAGGGCTTTAAAATCTCGTAGCCAAAAAAGGTAGACGAGGCCGCATCCAAAAAGTGCGGCATTCGGGTGAGAGAAACAAGCGAGAGCCAATAGCGAGTGGCTTACCAATACCGCGCGGCGCAAGTTCCTTTCTCGCCAGTGCAAGTAAGCGAGCCAACTGGTCAATGACAGGCCCATCATCATACTCTCCATGCGTACGTCGGTCGCCGCGAAGAGAAACGTGAAGTCGATAGCCGTCATAGCAGTTGCCAATACGGCCAGCGTCCGGTCTCCAGTCAATCGATTGGCCAGCGCGTTGAAGGAAATTAGCGTGATTAGTCCCCAAAGGATCGCGTAAGCCCTCATGACCACCAAGCCGTTGCCCCACAACTTCAGCCACGCGGCCAGCGTTACCAAATAGAGGGGCGGGACGACGTAGGTTCGCTCTTGAATACCCCGCAGATAAGCATTCAGATAATGCCCACTTGGCTCCTGCAAAGAGGAACCCATGTGTCCGTGGTTGGCAAGATTATAGGCGGCATTGGCAAACCAACCCTCGTCGCACCAAGGGGCTTTTGTGGCGGCCAAAGTTAGGGACAAGCACCCAAAGAGCGCTAAGGCGGCGGTCGGAAACCAGCGATAGTGGAGAAAAGACATGACAACGGCCCCTCATAGGCTGATCGGTGATGGCGATTGACAACTTTAGTCCCCTGGCTGCGATTCCGGTACTTTCGGAGGTAAGGGGCTAGCTAAGGCATCTGATCGCAAACAAACAGATCAGCCTTTCGTGAAATCCTTCTGATTCTGCGAATCGCACGCCTGGGTTGTAAAGCCTAGCCTTTTTTGTGACGATCATCCCTCGGTGCCGACCAAGATTCTCGCTCAGGCAATCGATACAGCCGACCAGTCCTCCAGGTGTCAGATCCCGGAATCGCTACCGGGACTGTCGTGCGTCTGGATTGTCCTGCCTGCCTATAACGAGGGCGAGAACATAGGACGCCTTCTCCAGGCGATTGATCAGACGGCGGACCGAGCACGATATTTATACAGGGTGTTGGTCGTTGACGACGGGAGCACCGACGGAACCGTCGATCACTGTTTGGCCGTGTCGATTTCTCTACCCGTTGAGTTACTTCGCCATGAGGTGAACGAGGGTTTGGGAGTCACGTTGCGAGATGGATTGCGTTCTGTCACGGAGCGCGCCAAGGACGATGACATTATCGTGACGATGGATGCGGACATGAGTCACCCTCCCGCACTGGTCCATGCCCTGGTACAAGCGATCACCGAAGGCCGTGATGTCGTGATTGCGTCCCGCTTCCGATCAGGAGCCGTAGTGCGGGGTGTTCCTATCCACCGGCAGGCTTGTAGTGTCGTCGCCTCCGGCCTTTTCCGCTTACTTCGGCCGGTCCCTGGTGTTCGCGACTTCACGTGCGGTTACCGGGCCTATCGTGCATCCCTATTACGAAGGGCATTTGCCATACATGGTGTCCGCTTTATCCAAGCGTCGGGTTTTGATTGCATGGTAGAAATTCTGATGAATCTGCGCCAGTTTCAGCCGGTCGTGGGCGAAGTACCGCTTGTACTTCGTTACGACTGGAAAGGCGGAGTCAGCAAAATGCAAGTGTGGCAGACCGCCCGCAGGTTGTTATGGCATA
>JBBQQS010000073.1:0-14314 GCA_038215525.1 Bryobacterales bacterium | reverse complement strand
GCCGGTGGCGCCCAGGGCGAGAAGTGCTCTTCGTTGCATAATCCCCAGTTTACCGCTCGACGGGCGGCTGCGCATATTGAGTGGCCCGCTGCTTCTTCTGCGTGTCGATCTGCGTTTGCCTGAGTTGCGGCGTTTCGGGAGTGGAGGGATAGATCGTCAAATCCCGCAGCGCTACCCGCGCGGGCTTGCCTTTCAGTCGGATCAACTCCTGGTTGAGCTCGATCAAATGGGCCCGGCTCAGTTCGAGAGTATGCTCGTTCGGCTGGTAGATTGACCCGATGGGGAACTCGAGGAACGGCGTGGCGCTCTGCTCAATGTGATTCCCGAGTAAGTGGCTCACCAGATGGCTTTGGGCGAAATCCACCAATCGTTGCGTGCTGCGCGCGTAAGTAGCCCAATCGCGAATATAGAGTCGACCGGGGTAAATGTTATCGCCGGTGAACAAGATTCCCGTGCGCCGATCGTAGAAGATGATCGCCGCGTCGTCGTGCCCAGGCATAGCCAATACATCGAGGGTGCGCTGGCCTAAGTCGAACTGGCCGGCATCGGCGGTAATCCCGAAAACCTTCTCGTTCGCCGGTACCGTCGCCGGCACCACTTCGATCCCGGGCCGGCCCGCGAATTGCTTATCGCGCGACTTATGATCGCCATGGTTATGCGTATGCGCGACGATCAACTTGGGCTTCGGCTTTTGGTGGCGATCACTCCACTGCGTAATCAGCCGGTCGATCAATGGGGCTAAGTCGCTCTTGCCGGCGCCGGTGTCGAGTAACAAGGCCCGATCCTGCCCGAAGACCAGAAACAGAAATGGCTTCTCGTAGTGGCTGCAGCCGGATTCGCGCAGAATGAAAAGATTGGCGTTGTATTCGTGAATAAAGAAATCCGGCGATTCCATGCAATGCGGCCCGCCGGTGGACCATTCGCGCGGCAATCGCCCGGCTTCCAAACCTGCGCCATCGGGTTGCGGCGCTTGGGCCAACAAAAGCCAGAGCCACAACACTTACTGCACCACCGGCAGCCGGGCAGCGGCGATCTGGGCGATGTCGATTAACTTCGGCTCCTGGCCGGGGCTGACCGTTTTGATGGCGTCCTTGAACATCGTGTTGCAGAAGGGGCAGGCGACGCCGACGGTAGAAGCTCCGGTGGCGACTAACTCTTTGGCGCGGGTTTCGTTAACGCGCGTGCCATGCTCTTCGCCCAGGAACGCCAGCCCGCCGCCCGCGCCGCAGCAGAAACTACGTTCGCGATTCTTGGGCGCCTCCACCACGGTGGCCGATTGGGCGATTACCGCGCGCGGCTCGTCATAGGTATTCAAGTAACGACCCAGGTAACACGGATCGTGGTAGACCACTTTTTCTTCGGTCGGCGCGCTGGGTAGCTGCGAGCCCACGCGGGCCAGGAACGTGGAGTGGTGCTCCACGGCCAGGTCTGCGCCAAATTCACGCCAATCCGTATTCATGGTGCGTACGCAATGCGGACAAATCGAAAGCATCTTCTTCGGAGAGACGGCCTTGATGTTATTGAGGTTGTACTCGGCCAATTGTTGAAACGCCAAGTCGTTGCCCAGACGCCGGGCGGCATCTCCGGTGCAGCGCTCTTTCTTTAAGACACCGTAGGTAATGTTCAAGTACCGCAGAATCCGCACCAGGGACAGTACCACTTCGCGCCCCTGGGAATCGTAACTTCCCATGCAGCCCAGCCACAGCAGATACTCTTGCGACCCATCGTAAACTGGGATTTCATTCTTTTGCAGAAACTTGTCGCGCTCATTTTGCGAGAGCCCCAGCGGGTTACCATAGCGCTCCAGGTTATTGAATAACTTGCCGCCGTATTGGTCTTCCCATTTTCCGGTATTGGTCGCCCCACGCCGCAGGCCGATGATAATCGGCAAGTGTTCAATGCCCACCGGGCACTGATATTCGCAGCAGCCGCAGGTGGTGCATTGGAAGGCCGCTTCCTGCGAGATGTATTTGCCTAACAATGGCTGCTCGCTTTGCGAGCCGAATTCGTTCAAGTAGCCGCGGAGGCCCAGAATAATTTCCTTCGGGTTGAGTTCTTTGCCAGTGTTAGTCGCCGGGCAGAACTCGGTGCAGCGGCCGCATTCGACGCAAGAATAAGCTTGCAGCGCGGCTAACTGAGTAACGTCCTTACCGGTGTCGAGCCCGAAGTCTTCGTCGCCGACCAGGGGCGGAATTTTCGAAAATTCGCCGCGCGAGAGAAACACGGTGGCGGGGCTCAATACGAGGTGCAAGTGCTTCGTATGGGGAATTAGCGGCATGAAGATCAACAACGACGCGGTGTGTAGCCACCAATTCGCGTGCCCGATAGCGCCGCTGTCGTGCGTGAAGTACTCATAGAGATAGGTCACCATGAGGGAAAAGATCAGGCCGGCGATGAAGCCGGATTCGACCGATACCTTCTCGCCCAGCCACTTGGGCCGCACAAAAAATCTCCGCACAAAGAGGCCGGCAATCGATACGGCGCAGGCGACCGCAAAGAGCATGGCCATGCCAAAGTAGATGCGGCCGAAGAAACCATCGGGGTCGAGCAGATGGAGGTTGAAGCCCCGCAACAGATGGTCGGCGGTGACGAGCGCGAAGGCGCAGAAAGCCCAGAAGACGAAAGCGTGGGCGAGGCCCGGAAGGGGCCGTTCCTTGATAACGAGGGCTTGGCACATCACTTCCCAGAAGAAGTCCCAGACGCGGCGGCCCAGGGGGGCGAGGGTGAAGCCGGGATCCGGTTTGGCGCGCAGGATGGTGCTCAGAATGGGCTGAAGGCGCCAGAAAAACCCCCCCGCGGAGAGCGCCAGCGCGAGTAGTACCAGGACCGATTCAAACAAGGGCGGTTGCGACATAAGCAGCTAATTTTTGACTGTAGCACCTACAATAGAGGGGGGAGGATTTCTTTGCGCTATCTCTTGTCCGGGGCCGCCGGTTTTATCGGCTCCCACCTGTGTGATCGTCTGCTGGGCGAAGGGAACGAACTGCTTGGTTTTGACAACTTTGTCACCGGCGCGAAGGAGAACCTGGCGCACTTGGACGGCCATCCGGGTTTCCGTTTTGAAGAGGCCAACGCGGCTGGTGACGGCTTCCTGAAAGAGGCGCGCACTTGGGGACACTTCGATGTGGTCCTCCACTTTGCGTCGCTCGCGAGCCCGAAGCATTATTTGGCCAAGCCGATCGAAACGCTCGAAAGCGGCTCGACGGCAACGCGGAATATGCTCGAACTCACGCGCCAGTCCGACGCCAAGTATCTGGTCGCCTCTACGTCTGAATGCTATGGCGATCCGCTGGAGCATCCGCAGAAGGAAACCTATTGGGGCAACGTGAATCCCGTGGGCCCGCGCTCCTGTTACGACGAAAGCAAGCGCTACGCCGAGGCGATGACGATGGCCTACCATCGCTTTTATGGCTCGAAGACCGCCATCGCGCGCATCTTCAATACCTACGGGCCGCGCATGGCCTTGGACGACGGCCGCGTGGTTCCCGCTTTCCTCGAACAAGCCCTCACCGGCAAGCCGCTCTCCATTTTCGGCGACGGTACCCAGACGCGCAGCTTCTGCTACGTCAGCGACCTGGTGGATGGTCTGCTTCGCCTGGCTCAATCGGACGAACGCTATCCCACTAACCTCGGCAATCCGTCTGAGATCACGGTGGGCGAGTTCGCTGAGCGTATCCGCGCCCTAACCGGCACGGCCTCCACGATTGCGTACCACCCGCTCCCCGAAAACGATCCGCAGCGCCGCCGGCCGGACATTACGAAGGCCAAGGCGCTGCTGGGCTGGGAGCCGAAGGTGTTGCTGGAAGATGGCTTGCGCGAGACGATCGCTTATTTTAAACCGCGGGTTGGGGCTTAATCCAAATCCGTGCCGCGGCGGAATTGCCGAGCTGAAAAGGCCGGTCCGAGAGGCGGATCGTCAGCGTGTCGTCGTAATTCTTGGCTTCGATCTTCAGCTCGGCGCCGGGCCGCACGCCTAACTCGTCGAGGTAAATCAGCAGGTGCCGGTCGCGCTCGTAGACGCTAGTTACCGTGCCTTGCGCGTTCACCGGCAGTTCGCTTAAGGTCAGCCAACCGCGCTGACGGCGCACCGCCGGGGTGTCGTTCTCCACGCGATTGCCATGCGGGCAGGTGGCATTCGTGCCCAGCTTCTCGATCAGTTTGCGCTCAAAATCGCCGGAAACGGCGTGTTCCAACTGCTCCGCCTCTTCGTGGACCTTGTACCATTCCATGCCGAAGACCTCGGTCAGCATGCGCTCAATCAGGTAATGCCGGTACAGCAAGCGGTGGGCGATTTCGCGGCCTTCATTGGCCAAGCTGATCTGCCCGGTTTCCGGCGACACGCGGATCAAGCCATCGCGCTTTAAGCGCTTGATGGCTGCGGTGACGGCGGGCGCCGATACGTTCAGCCAACGCGCCAACGTGGCCGCAATCACGGTCTCGCCTTCGGTCTCGAGGTCCGCGATGGCCTTGAGATAGTTCTCTTTGGAAACAGTGATCTTCACGCAGGTTCGCTTTCAGTGTAGCGCCGGTTTGGTATGCTACGACAAGTGAAGACGATTCGGTCCGCTTTCGCGCTAACGTTGTGCTCACTGCTGTTGCTGTCGGCTCAGGAACGGGTCGATCTGCCGGCGATTCATCGCTTGAAACAAGAGGCGCTGAACAACTCGAAGGTAATGGATACGCTGTTCCAGATCACCGAAATGGTGGGTGCACGGGTGACGGGTTCGCCCGCGCACAAAGCGGCGGCCGAGTACGCCGCCAAGCGCCTGCAGGAGCAAGGCTCCACCGCCAAGCTCGAAAAATGGGAGTTTGGCCGCGGCTGGAGCTTTTCGCACTTTGACATGCATATGACCGAGCCTACTGCGGCCACCATCATCGGCTATCCGCTGGCGTGGACGCCCGGTACTAATGGCACGGTCTCCGGCGAACTGGTGATCGCGCCAATCACCTCGCCGGCTGATTTTGGCCGGTTCAAAGGCAAGCTGAAGGACAAGATCGTACTGATGGAGCGCCCGCGCGACCTCACGCTTCCCCTCACGCCTTTCGCCCATCGCTACACCGAGCAGGAACTCACCGACATGGAGATGTCCGCCGCGATGAACAACGTCCGCGGCCCGGGTGAGCAAGCCGGCGGTCCGCTATTCGCTTTGCCGCTGGCGCCCGGCGAAGAACGGCCCACCACACCTGAAGGCATCCGCGCCGTGATGACGCGCTTCCGCGATCAGCGCAGCCAGTTTCTGAAAGACGAAGGCGTGTTGCTGACTCTCTCGGCTGGCACGAAGGGCGAAGGCGGCACGGTGTTTGGCACTTCCGGCGGGTCTCATGATCCCAAGTCCGTCACCCCGCCGCCGATGGCCGCCATCGCCACGGAACACTATAACCGTCTGCACCGGTTGATTACGAAGAAGGTGCCGGTGAAGGTGGAGTTCAACATCAAAGCGCAGTTCCACGAGGAAACCAAGGACAGCTTCAACGTGATCGGCGAACTCGCCGGCACGGGTAAGAATAAGGACGAATACGTGATGATCGGCGCCCACCTCGATAGCTGGCAAGGTGCCACCGGCGCCACGGACAATGGCGCCTCCTGCGCGGCGATGATCGAGACTTTGCGCGTGCTGAAGGAGAGCGGCGTCACCCTGAATCGCTCGGTCAAGATTGGCCTCTGGAGCGGCGAGGAGCAAGGCCTGCTGGGCTCTCGCGCCTGGGTGAAGGAGCATCTGGCCGATCGCGACACCATGCAACTCACCAAGGAGCACGGCCGTATTTCGGCTTACTTCAACATCGACAACGGCGTGGGCAAAATCCGCGGCATCTACACCCAGGGCAATGAAATGGTGAAGCCGATCTTCGAGCAATGGTTCACTCCGTTCAAGGACCTCGGCGGCGCCATGCATGTCACCGGCCGCAATACCGGCAGCACCGACCACGTCTCTTTCGACGCCGTCGGCATTCCGGCGTTTCAGTTCATCCAGGACCCGATGGACTACTCCTCGCGCACGCACCACTCGAACATGGACACGTACGATCGCGTCCAGCCGGCTGACCTAATGCAGGAAGTGGCCGTGCTGGCCTCATTTGTTTACCACACGGCCAACCGCGACGATCAACTGCCGCGCAAGCCCCTGCCCAAGGCGCCGCCGAAGCGTCCGGAAGTGAAGAAGGATGCTGCAGCATCTAGCCCTAGCGGTCAGTAAGTCCAATCGGGTTGGGCTTTGCGTGAGTTACTCCGGATTTCCGAGCCGGGGCAGTAAGTCCGGCTGCGGAATCGCGCGGCGCAACCATTCGGTCGCGTCCTCAAAGAGCGAGTAAAAGACCGGCACCGCCAGCAAGGTGAGCAAAAGGCAGAGGCTTTGGCCGCCCACCACCAGCAGGCCGATGCTGCGATTGGTTTCGGCTCCTTGGCCGGTGCCGATCACCAAGGGGATCATGCCGGCCACCAGGGCAATGGTGGTCATCAGGATGGGCCGCAGCCGGTCACGGTTGGCGGCGATAATCGCTTCGCGGCGCGGCATCCCTTTCGACCGCAAGTGATTCGTATGGTCAATTTGTAGAATCGCATTCTTTTTCACCACGCCAAAGAGCAGTAAGATACCTAACATCGAGAAGATATTCAGCGGCTGGCCGGCCAAGTAACTACTGAGCAACGCAAACGGAACGCTAAGGGGTAAGGTTAAAAGAATCGTTACCGGGTGAATCAGGCTTTCAAACTGCGCCGCGAGCACCATATACATAAAGGCGAAGGTGAGGCCTACGGCGAGCAGAAAGTAATATCCGGTCTTTTCGAGTTCCTTGGCGTTGCCGCTGAGGGCCTCGGAGTAACCGGGCGGCATATTCAGCGTCGCCACGGCATCGCGAATGGCGGTGACGGCTTCGCTTTGGCTGGCCCCGGGTGCGAGGTTGGCGTAGAGCGTCACTTGGCGCTGGCGATTCAACCTGTCGATGGCGCCTGGGCCCTCGGCACGTTCGAATCGCGCCAGTTGGCTCAAAGGCACCATGCTGGTGGCCGGGGAGTTACTCGGCACCCCGCGGGGAACCAAAATTTCGTGCAAACGCTCGGCCGCGCCCCGTTCCGCCAGACGGGCTTTCAGGCGGATATCGTAAAGGTTCTTGCCCTCGCTGTAACTGCCGGTAACTTCGCCGGCCATCAGCGTATTGACGGCGCCGGCAATGTCTTCTAAATTGACGCCAAGGTCGGCCGCGCGCTCACGATCAACTATCAGGCGTAACTCTGGTTTGCCGGGCAATAAGCTACGGTCGCTGTCGGCGAGCGTCTGGTTCTTCTTCATCAAGGCGAGCACCCGCGCCGAGTAGTCACCGAGTCGGTCGAGATCCGGACCACGGAGAATAAACTGAATCTCCGCGTTCTTCTCGCCGCCACTGAAGGGATCGATCGGCTGCACCGAGGTGTAGATCTCTTTGGGGTAACTCTGGATCTTCTCGCGCGTCATCGCCACCAGTGTTTTCTGGTCGAACTTACGCTCTTCGGCCGGAACCAAACGAACGAGAACGCTCCCCTGGTTTACTTTCTCGAGGGAGTTTAGGCCGGGCACCGAGAGAGTGCCCTTCACACCGGGAATTTCCCGCCGAATCTTACGGGCTATGTCTTCCATCACGCTTTCCGTCGCCGCCAGGCTGGCTCCTTCCGGTAAACGCACGGCTACTTCGTACTCGCTTTCGTCATCCTGGGCAATGAACTGAAAGCCCGTCAGCATCGCCAACGGAATCGAGCTCAGTACGACCACTAGACAAATCAAGGCGACGGCGAGCCGGTGATTCATGCTCCATTCGAGTAACTGAGTGTAAGTGCGGTCGAGCCAGCGGTTCAGGCGCGAATCATTGCTCGAATAGCCGCCAACACGGTGGCTCAGCCATTTTGCGGCGAGGCTGGGCGTTAGCGTAAAGCTTACCAACAAGCTTACGGCGATGGCCGCCGCGCTCGTAAGCCCAAAGCTCGACATAAACTTACCCACAATGCCGCCCATAAACCCGATGGGCACAAAGACGGCGAGTAAGCTCAGCGTTGTCGCCATCACCGCCAGGCCGATTTCCCTCGTACCTTCAATGGCTGCTTGCTCTGCGGAGAGCCCCCGCTCTTCCATCACCTTCACGATATTCTCGAGCACCACAATCGCGTCGTCGATTACGATGCCTACCATTAAGGTCAGCGCCAACATGGTCATCAAATTCAGCGTGTAACCCAACGCGGCCATTACGGCGAAACTGGCAATGATGGACGTCGGAATGGCCAAGGCGGCGATGAGTGTGCTGCGCCAATTTCCCAGGAAGGCATACACCACGATCGCCGCCAGGATGGCACCAACTACTAAGTGCTCCTCAATGCTGTGCAAACTGGCGCGGATAAATTCACTCTGGTCGCGAACCTTAGTGAGAGTCACGTCCTTGGGTAGTCCAGACGTGATCTCGCCCAAGCGTTCCTCGATCGCCTCGATTAGGGCGACGGTATTCACGCCGGATTGCTTGGCTACGGCCAGCACCACGGCTGGCTCGCCATTTTGGCGGGCGATGCTTTTGGCTTCTTTGCCGGCGTCGCGCACCGTGGCGATGTCGCCGATGCGGATGGCGTAGCTGTTTCGCTGGGCGATGACGAGATTGGCAAAGTCCTCCACGCGCTCCACCTTGCCCATGGTTTTCACTGTAAGGGACTTTTGTCCTTGGTCCAGCGCACCGCCAGGCAACTCGAGGTTTTGCGCGCGCAGAGCCTTAGCCACATCCCCGATAGTAAGGTCGAAGGCGCGGAGTTTCTCGAAGTCCGCCAGCACTTGCACTTCGCGCCGGCGTCCGCCATAGATGGTCACTTTGCCGACCCCGCTCACGCTGGTCAGCCGGTCGACAATTTGCTTGTCGACTAACTCGGTGAGCGCAACTAACTCACGCGGCGAAGTAACCGCATACAGCAAGACATCGGCCGCATCGGAATTGACTTTCTGCACCACCGGCTTGAGCGACGTTTTGGGTAAGTCGTTCAGGACCAGGTCGACTTTCTGCCGGACTTCAGCCGCTGCGGCATCGACGCCACGGCCGAGTTGGAATTGGATAACTACATTCGAGACGCCTTCGCTCGACACTGAACGTAATTCCTCGATGCCACTTACGGTATTTACCGTGGCCTCAATCCGCTCGGTGATCTCTCGCTCCACCTCGGTAGGGCTGGCGCCCGGGTTGGCGGTGGTAACGGTCACAATGGGCAGGTCGACGTTGGGAAACCGGTCGAGCCCCAGGAGAAAGAAGCAGACGCCCCCCACGACAGTGAGCGAAAGGATGAGCATGGCCGCAAATACCGGCCGTTGGACGCAGATTTCGGCGAGTTTCTGAATAAACTAAATTCCTCTTCTGGTGATCGTCACCGGCATGCCGTCGTAGAGGTTCGACGGCGGCTGCAGGATGACGGACGCGCCAGCGGGCAGGCCACCGGCTTCGGTGGGGCGCAATTCGGCAACAGGGCCATGTTTGCGCGGTACGCCAACCAGATGTAACTTGGCTTTACCCGCGTTGTAACTCCACACGCGGTAAGTCTCCGTGCGCGGGTCAAAGTCGAGCGCGGTGGCCGGCACCCGCAGGCGCGATTCCACGCCGCCTAGTAGAATCTTCGCTTCGGCAAAGTAACCGGGCTTTAAGCGTCGCCCGGGATTCAGAAATTCAGCCTCGATCGTAAGTGCCCGCGAACCCGTTTCGAGCGAAGCATTGGGCTGGCGTAACTTGCCGTGAAAGACCTCGCGGGGCAAGGCGGAGACGCGCGCCTCCACCGCCAAGCCGGCCGTTACCTGCGCCGCGCTGGTTTCGGGCAATTGAAAGACCAGTTTCAGCGGATCGACCTTTTCGAGCCGCAATGGCTTCGATTGGGGCCCGACATACTCGCCGACCGAGACCGTGCGGCCGGTTACCACGCCCGCAAAAGGCGCGCGCAGGACGGTATCGCTCACGCGCTTCTCGGCCTGCGCCGCCTGGGCCTGCGCGCTTTCGAATTGAGCCCGCGCCATTTCGATGCCTTGGGCCGATTGCCGCGCCGTGTTGCGGGCGGCGGCCAATTGTTGCTTCGCTCCGCGCAGGCGGGCCTGGGTGCTTAAGAGCGTGCTCTTCGCGCGGTCGTAACTGCTTTGCGAGATATCCTTCGTGTTTCGCAAACGGGCCGCACGGGACTCTTCGATCTCCGCCAGCCGCGCCTCTTCTTCCGCCGTGTCCACCGCCGATTGGGCGTTCAATACCTCCGCGCTGGTCTCAAGATCGCGCCGGCCGTCGGCACCTAAACGAGCCTCCGCTTGGCGTAGCGAAGCTTGCATCTCTCGCACGCGCGCCCGGGCTTCTTCCCGGCGCCATTGCGCTTCTCGGGCTTCAAGCCGCAACAACGGCTGACCGTCGGCGACGATATCCCCGACCCGCACATAAACCTCGCGGACCACGCCTTCGGTCTCCGGCCCCAGTTCGGCCGCTTCAATGGCGGCGAAACTGGCCGTGCTCACCACGGCCGGTGCGGCCTCGAAGGCTTCCACCGTTCCAGCGCGCAAGGCCGGCACCGGCGAGGCGGCGTTCTCCTTATTAGCCGCCACCGGTTTCGTACACCCGGCGAGGCTCAACAAACTTACTAATAAAATATAGTGGGATTTCATTTCATTTACTCCACGGTGATGGCCAGGGTTTCCAAGGTGAGTGCGGAGGCCCGCCGCAGTTCGGCCGAGGCTAAGTTCAAGGCTCGACGCGCATTCACCAGTAGTTGTTGACTCTCCGTCCGCTCGGTTTGGCGGACATTCAGATTGAGGTTGTTCGATTGGCCGTCGCGATAAAGCCGCAGCTCGCTTTCCAGGCGCTCCCGGCTGGCAGCTTCGCCATCGGCCGCGGCCGCAATGCGGGCTTGGGCCGCCACGTAACTCTCCCAGGCGCGCCGCACTTCGAGCGTGGTTCGGATTTCGAGTTGCCGCAACTGCGCTTCCACGCGCTTTTCAGTGGCTTTCTGGGCCCCGAAGCGGCCTTCTGCTTCGCGGTTGCGCAGCGGCAACTCGATACTGAGCGTGGCTTCGTAAGTGGGGTAGCGATTCCGCCACACTTGGCTATAGGCGCGGCCGTAACTCCCCACTAACTGCGGCGGGGCGTCGAGCGAGAAGCCGGGAAACAGAGAGCCTTGGGGCACGCTGCGGCCGGCCAGGCCTTGCGCTGTGCGCGAGAGCGATAAGTCGACGGCGGGTTTCCGGGCCTCGGCGGCGAGGCGGGTGTTCTCCTTTTGGGCTTGCAGGCGCTCCATCGCCGCCGCCAGGTCCGGCCGGCGCCGCAGCGCCCGTTCCGCCAATTCACTGGCGGAGTTCGCCTCCAGGGCCAAGGTTGTTTCCACTGGCTGCCACGCTTGTTCCCATACGGCATCGCGGCTATCGGTGGCCACCAAGGCCTTCAATTGCTGTTCGGTCTCGCGCGCTTGTCCACTGGCCTGGGCCGCTTGCTCCTCGCTGCGCCGCAGCAGGCCGCGCGCACCGGCCAACTCGCTATCGGCCTGCTCGCCGGCCATTACCAGACGTGTTGTCGACTCCAGAGACTGCCGAGCGTAGTGCACACTATCGGCGGCAGCTCTCTCTGCTTCCCGCGCCGCTACCCAATTCCAGTAAGCGGTTTCGACCCGCGCCGCCAAGTCGAGCATCCGGGCTTCGAAGTCCCGGTCAGCAGCTTTGCGATTTCGCCGGCGTACCTTCAGACTCGTCCTCGTTTCGTCCGTTTTGCGGAAGCGCCACAGCGGCATCTGAAAAGTGCTGCGCCATACCGGGGCGTAATAGGGGTTCAGCGACGTGAACGGATTGCTGGTGGAGATGCGCTGGTTCTCGAGCTGTTGCTCGAACACCATGCCCAGCCAAGGCATCCGCTGGCGAAACGATGTCGCTTGCGTGGATGTCCGCTCGTCCAGGCGGCCGTTGGCACCTTGCAGCACCGACGACGCCGGTGTAGTAGCGTTGCGTTGGCCGAAACGGAAGCCGAGCACTGGATCGAAGGCTCCCTTCGCCGCTTGGAGCGCCCCCTCTGCTGCGTCCTTGCCCGTCCGTTCCGCCACCACTTCCGGGTTCTTTTCGAGCGCCAAAGCCACGGCTTGGCGCAGCGCGATCGGTTGCGCCTCGGCGCCTAGCAACATCAGCATCCAAATCATCGAGCCACCTCCGCCTTCCGGGAGAGGGCCATCAAGTACGCGTGTACGCTTTCCACGCGCGGATCCTGTGGGTCCCAAAGGCCCATCAGCACGTTCATCCAACAGCCATCGCTGGCGGCCGCCAGTGCGGAGGCCTGCACGGGGTCCAGTCCATCTTGCTCGATCGCCGCGTGGACTTCGAGTAAACCCTGGCGTCGTTTGGCCACTAAGTCTGGCATGGCGAGTACCATTTCGATGAGTCCGCGCATCGATTGGGCTTCCCCGTTGCGAATCGTGGTGAGGTTGCAATTCATGTAAGCGCGGGTGAGGCGGCCGGGAGCGTCCTTGGGCTCCCGCGCCAATTGTTCCGCCAGTTGATCTTTGATCGTGGCGATCACCATATCGAGCAGGCCCAGGAATAGGTCCGGCTTGCTCTTGAAGTGATGCGTGAGCCCGCCTTTGCTGACGCCGGCTTCCTGAGCGACTTTGTCCAAGGTAAGGGAGCGGGCGCCGTCGCGTTCGAGCAGCGCCATGGCGGCGGCGAGGATTTTGGCTTTGAAGTGATCTGCTTTGATCGTCATAAAACCGACCAGTCGGTCTTTTCATAGACTAAAACCGACCAGTCGGTCTGTCAAGCGAAAAATGCGGAGACCTCCTCGCCGATCGTGTAGCGGCTGACCGATGCCAAACGCGCGCGAGGTCCAGGACGAAGCCCTCCACGGGCCTTCACCGGCTAAGCTCGAAATGCACGACCGCGTCACGGGGCGTCACGGGCTCCTGCCCCGCGCGGTAAGTGATGACCGATTCCTTCTTCGGATCGTGGAGAGGTTAGAGGCCCGGATGCGCTCGCGCAGCAGGGGGGAGGTCGACGCTGGTGGAATGGTCCCGAACATAGCACGCGGCGGCGGCGACGTGGGCGGCGTGGGTGCATTCGGCTTTGGGCAAGGCGCCCGCTTCCCAGGCGATGAGGAAGGCGGTTAGTTCGCTTTCTGAATCCAGAAATCGGTTGATGGTCATTGTTCTATTCGGCCTCCGATTCATAAGTGTACTTCCGAAGGCGATGGGCTGTCGATCCATTACAATCGTAAGAGAAACGCGATGGATACCTTGGATAAAAAAGCATTGACCCGGCTGGCCCACAACGGCCGCGTGACGTGGGCGGAACTGGGGCAGCACCTGGGCCTCTCTGCACCAGCGGCGGCTGAGCGGGTCCGGAAGCTCGAAGAGCGTAAAATCATCCGCGGCTACGCCGCGCTGGCTGACCCAGTAGCGATTGGCTTTGGCTTGCTGGCCTTTATCTCAGTGACGCTCGATCGCCAGCAGAAGCGCAAGCGCTTTCTGGACGCGATTCTGAAGATTCCCGGCGTGCTCGAATGCCATCGCGTGGCGGGCGACGACGACTACTTACTCAAGGTGCGGTGCGCGAATACGCTGGAGCTGGACGAGTTACTCAGCCAGCAACTGAAGCAGAAGCTCGGCGTAGCGCGCACGCGGACGATCATCGCCTTGGCGACGGCCAAGGAAAGCGTTAACCCACTGTAGTTAGACATTCGTCGATTACATCGATGAAGTGGTCGACTTCGGCGCGCCCGATATTGAGGGGCGGGGTGCAGCGCAGGACGTTCCCGGCCATACCGCCCTTGCCCACCAGCAGGCCTCGTTCGCGCGCGGCTTCCATGATGGCGAGGGTTTCGCGCGTAGCCGGCTCTTTGGTTTTTGGGTCGCGCACTAACTCCATGGCCTGCATTAGTCCCATGCCGCGCACGTCGCCGACAAGCGGGTGCTTGGCTTGTAACTCCTCCATCCGGGCGCGCAAGTAACTACCGGTTTCGGCGGCGTTGGCTCGTAAGTTCTCGGCTTCGATAAATTCGATCACCGCGCGGGCGGCGGTGGTCGCCACCGGATTGCCGCCGAAGGTGGAGAGGGTGACGCCTTTAACGGCATCGGCAATTTCCGGGCGGGCGACGGTGAGGCCAATCGGCGCGCCGTTGCCGAGCCCTTTGGCGCTGGTGATGATGTCGGGGGTGACACCCCATTGTTCAATACCGAACCACTTGTGGCCGGTGCGTCCCCACCCGGTTTGCACTTCGTCGGCAATAAAGAGGCCGCCGTAGCGTTTGACGATGCTCTCGACGATGGAGAAGTATTCCGGCGGCGGCGTGATGTAGCCGGCCACGCCTTGGATAGGCTCGCCGA
>JBBQQS010000072.1:0-14458 GCA_038215525.1 Bryobacterales bacterium | reverse complement strand
TAGACGCCCTTGAGATGGATTCCGTACGACGCGCGGCTGTGGTTACACGGGCTGCTCTTCGTAGCCACCCTCCTCACCACGATTGCCGCTGTGGCTCGCATTGCCTTTAACTTTCACCACAACCTTCCCGCTTTCCGTTTCGAAGCGGATTTACTGGCCATGCTCGAACCCTTCAGCGAGCCGAGCCTGTTCCTCACGGGGCTGCCCTTTGCCCTGGTGCTGCTCGGGATTCTGGGCGCCCACGAGTTTGGACATTACTATTTTTGCGTCAGATACGGCCTGAACGCCAGCCTCCCTTACTTCCTTCCCTCGCCGAGCTTCATCGGCACTTTTGGGGCGTTCATCCGCATCCGGTCGATGATCTACAGCCGCGCGGACCTCTTCGATGTCGGGGTCGCCGGACCGATGGCCGGTTTCGCCGTGTTAGTCCCGTGCCTCTTGCTGGGGCTCTTTCAATCGCGAGTGATCCCTGGCATAGCCGAACGCGGGGATATGATCTTCGGACAGCCGCTGCTCCTGACGATATTCGAAGCGCTGGTCTTTCCGTACGCCCCGTCCTCCGACATCTCTTTGCATCCGATCGCGCGCGCCGCCTGGGTGGGGCTGTTCGCCACGGCTTTGAACCTGCTGCCGATCGGCCAGTTGGATGGCGGGCATGTCCTCTACGCGTGGTTTGGCGAGCGTTACCAGCGGCGAAGCTGGATCTTTCTGGCCCTGCTAGTTCCGCTGGGCTTCTTCTGGTGGCCGTGGTGGGTGTGGGCTGCGATTCTCTACTGGCTGGGCCGCAAGCACCCCTATATTCACGATGAGGTGGGGCTCGATCGCTATCGGAAGAAATGGGCAATCGCCGCCGTGATCCTGTTTTTCCTCTGCTTCATGCCGGCACCGTTCCGCTATTCGGATTAGCCAAGACCGGACGGTTTGGGAATCGTTCATCCGTGCGGCCTGGACATCGCACTGTTTTCTCCCAGCTGCGGCCCATTATCACACTTTCACACGATAAGTATAAGTACAACATACCAAGACACTTGCTCCCCTCTGGTGGAAGTGGCTGGTTTATGTATATTTTAGCGGGCAGCCAAGAAAATTCGCGGCCAGCGCGCATTGGTTCCACCCCAAGGCCCCTATTTGTGCGATATACCTAACAGCTATGGATCGACGCTCACTACTTGGCCTCGCCGCAGCCGGCATGGCCGCCGCACAAGCTCCCGCCCCCGTTTCGCCCGTCCCCACGCCCCGCGACTGGACCGGCCAGGTCCCCATCCAATACCCTGACCCCGACCTCGTCGCCCTCGACCCGCGCTTCCGCAAATACATCATCGGCAACACCAGCATCAAGCGCCTCCACACCGGCACCTCCTGGGCCGAAGGACCCGCCTGGAGCGGCGCAGGCCGCTTCCTCGTCTGGAGCGATATCCCCGCCAATGTGCAACTCCGCTGGATTGAGGACGACGCCCGCGTCACCACCTTCCGCAACCCCTCCGGCTACAGCAACGGCAACACTTTCGACTATGAAGGACGCCAGCTTTCCTGCGAGCACGGCGGCCGGCGCGTGGTGCGTTATGAGATCAATGGCACCCTCACCGCCATCGCCGACAAGTTCGAAGGCAAGCGACTCAACTCGCCCAACGACCTCGTCGTCCACCCTGACGGCAGCATCTGGTTCACCGATCCGCCCTACGGCATCAACGGCAACTACGAAGGCTATCAGGCACCAAAAGAACTGAAGGAAGCTGTCTATCGCGCGGACCCGAAAACAGGCCAGATCACCAAGCTCACCGACGAAGTCAGCGGCCCGAACGGCATTTGTTTCTCGCCCGATTACAAGCGCCTCTACATCGCCGACACCGGCATGGGCGGGCGCGACACCAAGGTGTGGGACATCGACGGCAAGACCGTACGCAACGGCAAGCGCTTCATCCAGCTCGATATCCCGGGCACCGGCGCCCCGTCAGCGGCCGATGGCATTCGCTGCGATGTCGACGGCAACGTTTGGGCCGGCGCCCGGCCGGGCGTGCAGGTGATCGCGCCCAATGGCGAACGCATCGGAATGATCCGCTTGCCCGAGAACTGCGCCAACGTCTGCTTTGGCGGACCTCGCCGCAACCGGCTCTTCATGACGGCCAGCCAAAGCCTCTACGCCGTGTACGTGCAGACCACCGGCGGCCACATCGCCTAAGTGGAACGGTATTGGTGCCAGGCGCGCGCACCCATCAGCACTAGCAAAACGGCGGCATAAGCGGCCGGCAAGCGGATGTCGCTCTTCACCAGCCAGTAGTAGTGCACCACGCCGGCCAAGGCGCTCACGTAAACCAGACGATGCAACTGCTGCCACCGCTTCCCCAACCGCCGGATCCAGCCCTTCGTGGAAGTGATCGCGAGCGGCACCATCAGCACCAAGCCCACCATACCGGCCGTAATGAAGCGCCGCTTCATCACATCGGCCCACATTTCGTTCAAATCGAGCATGCGGTCCAGATAGGCCCAAATGGCAAAGTGCAGGCAGATATAGAAGAAGGCGAAAAGTCCCAGCAGCCGGCGATACTGGATCAGAGTCGGAAAGCCCAACCGCCGCAGCGGCGTGATCGCCAGCGACAGTAGCAGGATGCGCAAACCCCAATCACCGGTCTCGTGCGTCAGGTACTCGATCGGATTCGCGGTCAGGTCGTTAGTCCGGTACCCATTCAGCAGCATGGCCAGCGGCGTCAGGCACAACGCCCACACCAAGGCCTTCCGCCACCACACTAGTAATTCTTCCGCAGATCGAGGCCAGTATAGAGCGAAGCCACTTGGTCGCCGTAGCCATTAAACATCAGCGTCTTGCGGCGGGAGAACTCGCCCAAGCGGCGTTCGGTGGCCTGCGTCCATCGCGGATGATCCACCTGCGGATTCACGTTTGAGTAGAAGCCATACTCACTCGCATTGGCCATCTTCCAGGTGGACTGCGGCTCCTTCTCCACCAGGCGGATCTTGTTGATGGACTTGATGCCCTTAAAGCCATACTTCCAGGGCGCAATCAACCGCACTGGCGCGCCGTTCTGATTCGGCAAGGTCTCGCCATACATGCCAAAGGTGAGCAACGCCAGCGGATGCATCGCCTCATCCAGCCGCAGCCCCTCGCGATAGGGGAACTCAATCCCGCCCGCGGCGCTGGACAGCATGTTGGCCGGATCGTAGAAGGTCTCAAAGGCCACATACTTGGCTTTCGCGTTCGGTTCCACGGCCTTGAGCAAGGTGGAAAGCGAATACCCAATCCACGGCACCACAATCGACCACGCCTCCACGCAACGCATCCGGTAGATGCGCTCTTCCATCGCGCCCATTTTCATCAGTTGATCGAGATCGAAGGTCGCGGGCTTGTTGCAAAGCCCTTCCACCTTCACCTTCCAGTCCTGCACCTTCAGCCGCGACGCATTCCGCGACGGATCGGCCTTGCTGGTGCCGAGTTCGTAGAAGTTGTTATAAGTGGTCGCGTCGTTCACCGAGTTCACGCCTTCGGTGGTGCTCAGCGGACTCTTCTTCACATTCTCGATCTTTGCCGCCACGCCCGGCCGGGCCAGCAGCAAACCCCCCGCCGCGGCAAACAACTGCCGCCGGTTCAGATAGTCACTCTTCGACGTAATCTCGGAGGAACGGATATCGGAAGCGGTCTTGATCAGCATATGAATGAACCTTCTTTCCGTATAATCCCACGGAAAGGGCTGTTTGTTCCAGCGATGTTGGGCTTGTACGTATCATTTTTCTGATATTATACGGATATGGTAAAATTGACACTCAGCGTTGAGGATCGCGTAGTGCAACAAGCTAAGGAATATGCGAAACAGCATGGCGTTTCGGTGTCGAAGATGGTGCAGGATTACCTTTCTGCCTTAACCGCTCCGGCCAAGTCTCCGCAAACCGACCCGCCAGTATTGCGAGCGTTACGGGGCGTCTTGAAGGGCGTCGACATCGGGGACTATCGCGATTACGTAGCGGAAAGGTATAAGTGAAGCGAGTTCTCTTCGACACGAACATCGTGTTGGACGTCCTTTTGGCCCGCGAGCCTCACGTTTCCGCGAGCGCAGCTGCGTGGACCATTGTAGAAAACAATCGGGCGCAGGGCGTTTTGGCCGGTCACGCAGTTACTACGATCTACTACATCTTACGTAAGCAGTTGGGCGATCCAAAAACCCGCCAGATCCTGACCGCATTGCTTGGGGTTTTTGAGGTGGCGGCAGTGAACAAGGAAGTTATCGAAAAGGCCTTTAGCCTGCCCGGCGGCGACTTTGAAGACGCCGTGGTGGCCATTGCCGCGCAAGCCTCGCGATGCGATTTCATCGTGACGCGGGATCCATCTGGCTTTCGCGATTCGCCCGTGCCAACGATCCGGCCCGAAGGTTTCTCGGCGCTTTACGAGCTAAGCTAAGCTCGGCAAGTAAGCCCGCGCATAGTCAATACAGCGCTGATTGCACTCATCCTCCAGCACCAGCACCCCCTCCGCGCTCAACCCATCCGTACTCGGCAAAGGACGCTTCGGCGGATGCTTCCGCACCCAGTCGACCAGCCGCGCCACATCGCCCGGCGGCACCGGACTCTTCTCGTCAAACACCTTCCAATAGGCCTCCGTGAAGAGCGGCACCTTAAGTGGGCTCCGTGTCAGCATCTCAAGCTGAAACAGCATCTTCGGATTCTGCTTCTGGAAGCGCGCCACAATCCCGCCCAAGTCCAAATGCCCGTCACCAAAGGGGACCTCGGACAGCAACACGCCCTGGTCGTAAAAATCGACGCCAATGTCCTTGAAGCTCACGAAGATCGTGTACGGCGCCAGCGTGTCCATCGTCTGTTGCGGCGTCTCCACCAGCGCCACCGAGTTCACCAAATCCAGGCAAACGCCCACATACTCACTGCCCATCGACTTTACCCAATCCGCCAGCTCCTGCGAACGGAAGCCCTTGTGATTCTCAATCGCGAGCGGCATCTTGTACTTGCGCAGAATGGGCTCCGCCATCCGCACGGCCGCCTTGCAACCGTCGAAGAAGGTATGCCACTCGGCGGCGGTCTTGAACTGTTCGTAGCGCCGGCCGGAGAACGGATCGTGCACGCAAGCCACGCGCCCACCCATCTCTGAAGCCGCCTTCACCGCCGCTTCGTACTTCGGCAGGTCGGCTTCCAGGCGTGGCGTGCGCAAGCCGACCGTTAGCCGCATATCGTACTTCTCGATTTGGGAAGCGAGCTTCTTGATACCGGCGGGATTAAGGTCAGTCGGCAACGTGGTGTGCGCCGCGCCTAATCCCTTTTCATGGCAGTACTCGACGATGTCCCAGTTCTTCCCCATCGCGCGGATGCGGGCCGTCAAGCCTGGTCCGGCGGAGCCCATATGCGTCAATACCTTGGTGGAAGCGGTCAAAGGTGCGGCGGCCATGGCCGCGGCGGCAAGCAGTTCCCGGCGTTTCATATCCCGTGAGCCTAGCACTTTCGCGAAACAATTTGTTCACTCGGCCACACGATCCGAAAGGCTAAACTGGAATTACCGTGCTTTCCTTATTCCTTCTTGTTCTTGCCCTGCCGCCCACCGCCACCGACCCCCTGGAGGTGGCGCGCGACGCGCAGGACCGGGCTCAACTCGAGCGCCTGGTCGCCGAAGCCAATGCCACCGCCAACCGCCAGCCCAATGTCGTCGCCAATCAGTACCGGCTGGCCCTGGCGCAATCCTACCTGGCCGAAGTCGCGCTCGAACTTAAGGACAAAGCCCTCGCCCGCCAAGCGGCTGAGAGTGGCATCCAGGCCGCCCAGAAGCTGGTGGCGCTCGACGCCAAGTCCGCGCCCCATCGCAGCCTTTTGGGCACGCTCTGCGCTCAGGTGATTCCCGCCAACGTGCTCGTCGGCCTCAAATACGGCCGCTGCGCGCTCGATGAAATCAACAAGGCCCTCGAACTCGACCCCAAGTATGCCGAAGCCTGGCTCCGCCACGGCGTCGGCAATTACTACCTGCCCACCCAGTTCGGCGGCGGCACTGACCTCGCCATTAAGGACTTCGAGAAGGCCATCCAGCTGAGCCCCAAATCGGGCGAAGCTTACCTCTGGATGGGCGTCGCCCTGCGCAAAGTAAACCGCAACGCCGAAGCCCGCAAGGCCTTCACCAAAGCCGTCGAATTGAGCCCCCGTCGCGTCTGGGCTAAGCAGCAACTCGAAAAGACTCCGGCCCAGTAAATGGCTCATTTTCTGGCGATTCTGGCTTTGGCGCTAGCCACGGCCCTGGGCTATCTCTACTTTCCCGGCCACCACTATTTGCAACAGGACACGCAAATCTGGCTGCCGGTGCTTGCCCATGCGCAGGACCCGACGCTCTTCCAGAACGAGCTCATCGTCACCGGCGCCCATGTTCGCTTAAGCCTTTTCGACGACATCACGTTGGCGCTCTCGAACGGGCTCGGGTTGACCATCGAAACGGCCCTGATGGCCCAACAGATCTTGTTTCGCTTTCTAGCGCTCATCGGCGTATGGCTCCTCGCCCGCGCCACGTCGCTCTCGCAGACCGCCAGTGTGCTCGCGGCCACCATTTGCCATCTGGGCGCCACCGTCATCGGCCCCGCTGTCTTGGGCGTCGAGTATGAGCCCGTCCCCCGCGGCTTCGCCTTCTCGCTCATCCTGTTGGGCTTCGGACTACTCGCGCACCAACGCTACCTGATTGCCGGCCTTTCCGTCGGGCTCGCCTTCGCTTATCACGCCCCGGCCGTGTGGCCGATTCTGGTCGTCGCCGCCTTCGCCTTCTGGCACGCCAAGAAGACCGCCTGCAAAGCGCAGATCCCGGCCCTGATCGGCTTCGTGATCTTCGCACTCCTGCTCGGGGTTTCGGCATTGCTTTCCGAAACCGGCCCTATGAACCCGCTCTTCGCCCGGCTCTCGGAAAGCCACGCCGACCTCCAACGCATGCGCGCCAGCTACAACTGGATCACCCTCTGGGGCAACCCCACACTGTGGCTGGGGCAATACGCCGCCCTCGCCGTTCTTGCCGGCCTCGCTTACTGGCGACTGGGCAAGGCGCTGCCCACCTCCGTCAAGCCCTACTTAGCGGCCCTCCCAGCCATCGGCCTGCTGTCGGTGCCGCTCTCCTACTTGCTGCTGGAACAGGCCCGCCTCGCGCTGATGCCGCAGATCCAGATCATGCGCTCGCTGATATTTACGCTGATGGTCGCCGTGATCCTGGCCACCCTCGCCGGGCTGCGCGCCGCCAGCCAAGGCCGCTGGTGGGAGGCGCCGCTCTGGCTCGCACCCGCATTCTTGGTGCCCATGGCCCCGGTTTTTACCGGCAAGTCGGCCACCGTCTACCTGCTCGCCGTGGCCCTCGCCTTGGCCACCGCCTTGGCCATCGCCCTCGAAAAGAAGCACCCCCGATGGGCCATCGCCGGGGCCACCCTGGTCTTCGCTGCCTTTTACTTCACGCCCACCAACGTGGCCAAGGTCCGCAACTATGCTTCGCTCGGCGACGACGACCTGCGGCAACTCGTCACCTGGACCCGCGGCAACACCACCCGCGACGATGTCTTTCTCTTCCGCGACATCGGTACCCGCAACGAACCCGGCCTCTTCCGCGCCCGCGCCCTGAGAGCCGTCTATGTCGACTGGAAAGGCGGCGGCCAGGTGAACTACTACGAGTTCTACGCCCAGGAGTGGTGGAGGCGCTGGCAACGCTTCATGAAGTCGCCCTTCCAAGCCAGCGAACTCCCCGCCTTGCACGAAGCCGGTGTGCGCTATTTGGTCTTCCGCAAAGCGCCCGCGGGTCTCGATGGCCCGCCCGTGTTTTCGAATCCGGGCTATCGGGTCTACCGCATCCCTTGAAGATTGGTGGAAATCAACCATTGGCTCAATTCCACCACCGCAAACTATTCATTCTTTTCAGAAAACCGGATTCTCATTTCCCTCGTCCATCCAGAGCAGAAGGAGTCATCCAATCATGAAGAAGCAATTGATCCTCGCCGTCGCCTTGATGAGCATCGGCACCGCATTCGCGCAGGCGCAGGGGCGCTATGATGACCGCGGCTACGGACGCGGTTACGGAAATAATCGCGAGTACGGCCGAGCAGATTCCCGGCGCGACCCCGTCCGCTCCACCATCGAAACCCTCTACGCCATTGAGGCCCGTTCCCGCGTCGACCGCCACGAGGCCAATCATATCCGCGGCGCGATCCAGGAACTCACCGATTTCGCCAATCGCCGGGACCGTGGCCGCTTCGACCGCGACAGCCTGAACGACGCCCTCCGTCACCTGCGCGACCTCGCCCAAGCCGACCAGTTGCACCCCCGGGACCGCCGCACCCTGGGCTCGCAATTGAACGAGCTCTACCGCCTTCGCGAATTTGACAACCGTCGCTATTGAGCCCGATCGGGGTGTAGCGCTACCATCAAGGCTTGACTACACCCCTCTTCCACGCTAGACCCTTCTTCGAACCCACCAACGAGGACCTGCGCTTCCTCCCCGAAGGCCCCCGCGTCCTGCGCAACTTTACTCAGGGCAGCATGCTCGGCTGGGTCGCCATCCAGCACGCCGCCGATCGTCCGTTCGGTAGCTTCAACCTGCTTGACCTTTCGACCCGCCAAAACCGCACCATCCCCCTGCCCGGCCGTCCCGGGTTCTTTGCCGAAACCTCTCAGCCCGGTGTCGTCCTCGTCGGACTGGAGCGCCGTCTGATCCTGCTCCACCTCACCACCGGAGCTCTTACCGAAACCGGCGTCGTCGTCACCACCGATGAGCGCGTCATCATCAACGACGGCCTGGCCGTAGAAGGCGGAGTCCTCTTCGGCACCAAGCACCTCGAATTCATTCTCCCCATCGCCGGCCTGTACTTCTTTGACGCCGCCACCCGCGGGCTCCACCAAATCCTCGATGGCCAAGTTTGCTCGAACGGCAAAGCGCTGACGCGCGACCCCTACGGCGCTACCCTGATCGACATCGACTCCCAGCCCAAATCCCTGGCCATGTTCCGCCTCGACGCGAGCCTCCGCCTCGTGCAAAGCCGGAGACCGCTGACCCCACCCGAAGCCCTCCCCGGCTTCCCCGATGGCCTGCGCCTGTCACCCGACGGCCAAAGCGTCGTCGTCGCCTTCTACGATCCGCACCCTGTCCCCGATGGCCACGCCCAACAGATCAGCCTCGAAACCGGTGCCGTGTTGGCCGAATGGATCATTCCAGGCTCTCCGCGCGTCACCTGCCCCGAGTTTGTGGAGATCGACGGCCAAGTGAAAGTCCTATTCACTACCGCCGTCGAGGGCATGCCCGATGCTATCCGCGCCATCGCCCCCGGCGCCGGCAGCCTCTACATCGCCGATACCCCCTTCACCACGATGCCCGATCCTGGTCCGCTCGTAAGCCTGAGCTAGGCGCGCCGCCGCACAAAATAGCCCGCCAGCAACAGACCCGTGGCCGATAGCACCAGCGTTGAGGGCTCCGGAACATCGCTTATGGCAAAGTCCGGGTTGGCGTTGACCCGCAGTTGATTGTTAATCGTCGAAACACTCCACGTGGCGGCGTCGTTCGTGCTTGTCCGGTAACCCAGCGGAGTCGCAAACCCGGTGGCGATGGGCGCCGCCGTACCTTTCTGCCAATTTGGCAACACACCGGTCGCCACGGGACCGGTCAAGGCAAACCAGTAGCTTGTATTGGCTTCCAACAGGACGAAGGTAGTGGAAGTAATGGTTACCGTCAGGGCCTGCGACGGAATGGTGACCAGGTTGAACGAAGCCAGCAAAGACCCTGGATTTCCCCCACTGTCGGAATAGACACCACCACTCACCACTCGGCTCGAACTGGTGTTGCTATTACTGAAAATCGTTTCCAGGCTCACGAATTGCAATGCGGTGCCGCCTACGCTCAAACCGAACGCGCCAAATACCCGATCAGAAACGGTCACTCCGCCCAGCGCGGTCCCGTCTTCGGAAGAGCCCGGGAAGTTCTCGACGATCACCGCCGCGGTTGTGGGCCGTATCAAAACCAAGGCCAGCATGGATCCGGCCAATAGTAAATGTTTCATTGTTCCTCCAAGGTTCACTCGCGGGGCCGAACGGACCTGCGTCCATCCGCTAAGGGAAAAGTAGTAGTCCATTACCTATAGACACCTTAGTTGTGCTAGTTAGGTTTATGTTGGCACAATTTTTGGCGGATTGCCTACCCGTTCTTTCGAAAAGGCGAATGAAACACAAAATGCTGTTCCCATTCGAATCCGCCCTCCCCCCATTTTGATGTACTTTGCCTCACTGGAGCGGGGAAAGCCCGAATCCCTGGGTGCTCCGTGTAATCTAGAAAGTGGTGATGAACAATATTTGTATCTTGGTTCGGGTGCTATTGCTTCCTACCCTGGTGGCCGGCCTACCGGCGCAGGAATTGCTCTTCGAAAAGACCTATCCCATCCCCGCAAATGCGCGCCTCTCCCTCCCGCAATTGCGGGCCCACCAAATCTACTCCTTCACGGTGCGTGCCGCCGCGCCGCTCGCCGCCGGCGACCGGATCGCCCTGGAACTTCTGAGCGGCGGCCGCCGCCTGATCGGCAAAACACTGCATGCCGGCGACAGCGACCTCACCGCCATGGTCCGCGCTGAGGCGGGCGTTACCACCCTGGCCGTCAACCCCGTCGGTGCCAAGCAAAGCCTGAAGGTGCGCGTCGTGGCTTGGCCCAATTCAGCGCCCGTCGAAGTGGAACCCAACAACCGTTGGCAGGAAGCTCAGACCATTCGCCTTGAACAGACCATCTTCGGCTCCGCCGATGACGGCCCTTATTTTCCTTTGCCCGGCACTTCCATGCCAGCGCTCAAGAAAGCCGCCTTTGAACAAGCCCCGGACTGGTTCCGTTTCGAATTCGCCGGCGACCAGCCCAAGCTGGTCTTCTTCCAACTCGACCTCGCCGAGCGCGACAACATCCCCGCCGACGTAACCGTCTTTCGCATTCAGAACGGCAAAGAAGTTGCTTTCAACGATGGCGAAGATCCGGTGACGATGCCGCACGAGGTGCAAGCCCTTCAAGGGAATAAGTTCACCACCCGCGTTCTGCGCGAGCCCGGCACTTACTATCTCCGCGTCGTCGCCAATCATCCCGAATATAAGTTACGCACCCGCGTTTACGACTTACCCCCCTACCTCGACCCCCGCCAGGCTGTCCGCACCGCCATCGATTATGCCCTCGGCGCCGGAGACTCCTGGCACGCCAACACGCCCCGCCGTGGCGGCGTCTACGATCGGGTCTCCAGCGTCCATCAGGAGACCTCCCTCTGCGTCGCCTGCCACGTCACCCACTTTTCGCAGCGCGCTCAGCTTTACGCACTGCGCCAAGGCTACCCCATCCACCAGCGTCAGCAGTTACAATTCATGACGGAGCGTTTCTATAACAATCCCCGGCCATTATACGGCTTCGAAGAGCAAGGCGCGGTCTGGGCCCGCGTCATCTCCGCGCCCGCCAATGTCCTGGGCCGCATGTCGCACTTACTCGATCTATTCGAGCAACAAACCGGGGCCGATCGCCGCGAGCAATTCCATCGCGGTGTCCGCGAGTATCTCCAGCTTTACTATCAGGATCGCACTAAGCTTCCATCTGATGAAACCAACGGCAACCAGCCCCTGGTCTCCAATTACGAAGTCGCCTGGTATGCCTGGGAAGTCACCAAGAATCCGCAGCTCGAAACTCTACTTACCCAAACCGAACACAAGAACCTGATCGATCTTTGTTACCAAACCCAGGCCCTTGTCTCTATCGACGCCAGGAAACACGCCGCCCGCATCGCCCAAAACGTCGAGCGCATTCTCTCTTTGCAGCGCGCTACGGGCCAATGGTCAATGAAGTTCGCCGCCAGTGAGAAAGATGTCGAATTCCAAACCGGCCACGCCCTTTGGGCCTTAGCCATGGCCGGTGTGCCGCGTAGCCAGCCGCAGGTGGCCAAGGGCCTCACCTACTTACTCGGGCGTCAACAGGAATTCGGCGGCTGGCTCGACCCGCTGCAGTCCTTCGAAAACTTCCGCACGCCATTTCGCGAAACCCAAATGTCCGTGCTCGCCCTTTCCACTTACTATCCGCTCGAGAAGCAGGCCAAGGGCTGGGGCACCGGCGCCTTCAACCCGCAAGCCGACTTACTTACCGCCCTCGACTTAGTCTGGGACCAGCAAACGCCCCAAACCGTATCTCAAATCACCGCCTTAGCCGGACACACCGATCCTTTCATCCGCCAGCAAGCCGTGGAGGCTTTAGGGCGGCTCGCCCTCCCGTCGTCGATGCCCATCTTACTCGCCCACTTAGGCGACGAAAGTAAGTTAGTGCAGCGCACGGCCGCCTGGGCCATCCGGCAAGTGCAAAGCCGGCACCAAGTAACTCCCCAGCCGATCATCGCCGCTCTCGATTCCGCCGACGCCCGTGTCCGTTGGGGCGCCACCCGCATTTTCGCCACTCATTTCGCCGCCCTTGCGCGATCCCCGGAGTTAGGCGACGCCCTGGCTCGTCGCGTTAACGACTCCCAGCCAGCCATCGCCACCCAAGCCATCAAGGGCCTCTGGCAATTCTGGTTCTGGTCACCCGAGACGAAAGTTAAATCTCGCATTGAAGACAGCCTCCTCGCCGCTCTCGCCAAGCCTCAACACCCTTGGCCGGAACAGGCGATTCGCGAAGGCATTTACAACCTAGCCGACGAGAATATTCGGTATCTCTATAACAACTGGGTCCCAGCGATTTCCCGCGAAGCCGACCAGAAACAGGTCATCGAAGGACGCCTGAAGCTCGAAGCCCGCTTGGCCGATAAGTTCGCCCGCTTCCTCGACACCCAGCCGGACGCGGCCCGCAAGCGTCTGCTCGGCGGCTTAGTGGAGTTACCCTTGCGTCGCGCCGATATCTACGATCCCGCCGCCGATTCCGAACACGGCTTCGTCCCCGTCTACAACCGCATCGGCAACGACGTCGAGCAGAGCGTCTTCTTCGGCGAAAGCAATACCCGCTTCGCCACCGCCCTGCTGCCCCTGCTTACGTCTAAGGACCCCGACCTCCGTCGCCTCGCCATCGGCGCCGCCCAACTCACTCGGGATGCCCGCTTCGGCGCCGTCACCGCCATCTCCGGCAAGCCCGGCCCTGTGCGCGACCAACTCGTCGCCGCCGCTAAGGCCGACATCAAAGTGCCCGAGAACGCCGAGTTGCTCAAGGCCTTCAACCAGTTCCCCCGCCCGCCAGCCGCGGCCAAAGGCGCCGCCCGTCGCATGCCAGCAGCCAAGCCCGACGAAGCCTTCTTCCGCGGCTACGTGGAGCCCATATTCCTCAAGCGCGGCAAGGACGGCTACGCTTGCGTCCAGTGCCACGCCTCCCATTCGGCCTTCAACGCCACGCTCAGCACTGTCTTCAGCGTCGTGAACCTGGAGGATCCTGAAGAAAGCCTCCTCCTCAAAAAGCCCACCTGGACCGCGGAAGCCGAAGGAACCATCGGCGCCCAAAGCCACGGCGGCGGCGTCCGCTTCGAGCGCGATTCGCCCGAATACAATACGATTCTCAACTGGTTAAAAGGGGTAAAGGAATAGGATTGGAGCGGGGGACGAGGCTCGAACTCGCAACCAACAGCGTGGAAGGCTGTGACTCTACCATTGAGTTACCCCCGCTCGAGGTGACACCCTGATGATACCCCAACGGGCCGCCCTCAGGTCCACCCGTGGGTAGGAGTAATCAGGCGGTGCCGCCCCGACCACAGCGGCCAGCACGCGGCTGGTCGCTTGAGGGCTGGGTTTAATGCGACGGTCTATTTGAGGGTAGTTGGCTAGCTAGCCGAAGGGGTGTCACTAGTTCCCCCCGACGAGGAAGGCCGGAGGCCGAGGTTGATCTCCATGAGGCGGCGGATTTTGGCTTTCTCGGCTTGGAGGCGGAGTTCTTCGGGAGTGGGTTTGGGTTCGATTGGGACTTCGGTTTTTTGCGGTTCTGGCGTCGCGATTTCGGTCTCCGGGGTGGGTGGCTTGGGTTCGATTGGTGTTTCGGGCTTGGGCTCGGGTTGGATGGCGCGGCGGTCTTGTAGGTCCCTCAAATCTTTGAGGCAATTGCGGTAATGGCGATGGAGTTGGGCGTCGGAGCGACGGCTGGCGATGGTTGGCACATTGGGTCAGGTGATGTTCCTGATTTCTTTTCCTGACCTAGTTAGAGGACGGGATCGCGTTTAAAGTGCTGGGCGTTCACCGCTGTGAAGTCTGCCCACTTCTCGGGTAGGTCATCCAGTGCAAAGATCGCCGAGACTGGACACACTGGCACGCACGCGCCGCAGTCGATGCATTCGATCGGATCGATGTAAATCATAGTCACGCTCTCGAAGTCCGCTGCGTCTTTTTTGGGATGAATGCAATCCACCGGGCAGGCGTCCACGCATGCCGTGTCCTTTACGCCAATACAAGGCTCTGCTATCACATATGCCATCGCGTTACCTCTCCTTTCAAGATCAGTAAAACCGCATGCTTCAATGCCATGCAATCCGAGAAGTG
>JBBQQS010000071.1:0-14642 GCA_038215525.1 Bryobacterales bacterium | reverse complement strand
CCCGGGTGCGCATTCTCATGGGGAGCTTGGCCCGATGGGCTTTCCGAGCGGCGTAGGCGACCCGGTCGCCGTTTCCTACGATTGGTGCCGCGCCCTGGCGCGCGAGCGGGCCAAGAACTTCTACTATGCGTTTCGCCTGCTGTCGAAAAAGCAGCACGACGCCATCTGCGCCGTCTACGCCTTCATGCGCGTTTGCGACGACCTGTCCGACGATCCCGGTATGACCCTCGAGCAGCGGCAAGCGGCGCTAGCCGGCTGGCGCCGCGACCTGGACCTCGCCCTCGGCGGCCTCAAAACCATGCCGCGCCATCCGGTGTGGCTCGCGCTTTACGACGCCGTGTTGAAGTACAAGATTCCGCGCGAGTATCTGCACCAGATGATCGACGGTGTCACTTCGGACTTAGAGTTCCGCGCGGTGGAATCTTTCGATCAGCTTTATCGTTACTGTTACCAGGTGGCTTCGGTAGTCGGCCTGACGGTGATCCATATCTTTGGATTTCGGGGCGAAGCGGCTTTGCCATTGGCGGAAAAGTGCGGCATCGCTTTCCAACTCACCAACATTCTGCGCGATGTGAGGGAGGATGCGGAGAATAGCCGCGTTTACTTGCCCGCGGAGGATTTGGCGCGTTTCGGTGTGTTGCCGGTGCAACTTGCTGCTGGACCGCGGGACGAAGCGTTTCGGGGGTTGATGCGCTTTGAAGCGGAGCGGGCGCGGCGCTATTACGAAGAGGCCAAGCCGCTGGTGGAGATGGTGGATCGGGGCAGCCGGGCCTCGCTGCGGGCGCTGATCGAGATTTACTCGCAACTGCTCGATCGCATTGTGGCCTCCGATTATGACGTCCTCAATCAGCGCATCGCGCTCAGTACGAAAGAAAAGATCTGGATCCTGATCCGCGAGAAACTGCGCGGGTAGCTCATACTGAGGGTATGGTCCAATTCCGTCGTGCGCTTTGCTTGGCGTTGCTGTTGACGCTGCCCGCTTGTAAGCGCGGCTTCTATAACCTTGAGTCGCACACCAGCGAGTACGTCTACACGACGCTGTCGTTTTCGCCGGTGGCGGCTAATGCGGCCGGGTTCCATCGCTTTGCCGGCGACTTTCTGGACGAGATGCTGGACGACTACAGCGAATCGTCACTGAACAAGCAGCGCAAGTTCTATCACGACTTTGATCATGGCTTCCGGAAGATCCCGCGCGAACGGATCTCGCCGCAGGATCAGGCGGACTATGACTTAATTCTGGATCAGATCAAGCTCTCGCTTCTGGACCTCGAGGTGATCCAGGCTTACAAGCACAACCCGACGATTTACGTCGAGAGCTTGGGAAATGCGATATTTACACCCTACTCGCTCAATTACTCGAAAGAAGACTTGCGCTTCTATTCCATTATCCGGCGCTTGGAACTGGTGCCTAAGTTCCTCGTCGTAGCCAAGCGGAACTTAGTCGACTCGCCCGAGGTTTGGAACCGGGTGGCGCGGGAAGAGAACTTGGGCAATATTGCCCTGATTGACGGCCCGATTCGTGCGGGCTGTCCGCAAAAACTTCGCGAAGCTTACGACGAGGCGGCGGCAAAGGCGGTGGCCGAGTTGAAGGCCTTTAATACTTGGCTCGAAACCGACCTAAGTCAGCGTACCAGCGATTGGCGCCTGGGCGCGGACTTCTACGCCAAGCGCTTTCCGCTCGTGTTAGCGAATGGCGACACCCCCCAGGCTTTGTTGGCCGATGCCGAGAGCGAGTTAGTCCGGGTGCGGGCAGAGATGACGGAGATCGCCGGCAAGGAAGGGGTGAAGGCGATGTTGAATCGCATTGCTCAGAACCACCCGACTCGCGAGACTTACTTCGACACCGCGGCGCGGGACCTGGTTGCGACCACGCAATTTGTCCGGGACCGCCAATTACTCAAGCTGGGTGACACGCGGAACCTGAAAGTAATCGAAACGCCCGAGTTTATGCGGGGCATTTATAGCGTGGGCGGGTTTAGCCCGGCGCCGGTGTTGCATCCCGAGTTACGCGCCTCTTACTGGCTGACGCCGATACCGGCCAATTGGCCGGCGGAGCGGGTGGAGTCTAAGCTGCGCGAGTATAACCGCGAAGGCTTGGCTTTGCTGACGATCCACGAGGCGATGCCGGGGCACTACGTGCAATTCGAATTCGCCAACCTAGTAGAGCCGCGGGGCCGCCGGGTGCTGCGGAATGTGTATGCCAACGGCCCCAATGTCGAGGGCTGGGCCGTTTATGCGACGCAGATGTTACTTGAGCAAGGCTACCGGGATCATTCGCCGGAGTTACAAATTACGTTTCTTAAACAGCAACTGCGTATGATCGCCAATACGATTCTGGACATTCGCCTGCACACCATGAACATGACCGAGGAGCAAGCCATGAAACTGATGATCGAGGATACTTACCAGGAGAAGGAAGAAGCCGTCGGCAAGTTACAACGAGCCAAACTCTCCAGCATTCAATTGCCCACTTATTTTGCCGGCTGGCGGGCAATCGTGAAGATGCGGGAGCGGCAGAGCAAATTGCCCGGCTTCACCCTGCGGAAGTTCCACGATGCCGTGCTGGGCATGGGCGCACTGCCGATTCCAGCGGTGGAGAGGTTGCTGAACCCGCCCACAGCCGCGAAGAAGTGACGGGGCATATAATCGAAGCAGAGAAGATGGAGCCGACCGCCGCCAAGGTAACCGAGAAGATGGATCCGCCCATGGGGCGGGCTGCTTTGGCGCGCACGCTCTACTGGTTGCGCGACCTGCTATTGGCCGTGATCATCGCCGTCGTCGTGATCCTCTTCCTGTATCGGCCGGTGAAGGTGGAAGGCACGAGCATGATGCCCGCGCTGCGTGACCAGGAACGCATCTTCATCAATCAGTTCGTTTACATGTTCGGCCTTAAGGACGTGCAGCGCTACGATATGGTGGTCTTCTGGTACCCGGGCGACCCGAGCAAAAGCTACATCAAGCGCGTGATCGGCTTGCCGGGCGACGTGGTGGAGGTGCAGCAGGGCGTGGTTTCGGTGAACGGCAAGGTGCTGCCCGAAGAGTACGTGCCGGACGAATACCGCGACCGGAATTCGATGGTGCCGCAGCGCATTGCGGTGGGCCAGTACTTCGTGATGGGCGACCACCGGAGTTCGTCGAACGACTCGCGGGCCTGGGGCAGCGTGCCGCGGCGGTACATCTACGGCAAGGCCGTTTTCGTTTATTGGCCGCTCGACAAGCTCGGCGTGCTACGGTAACAAAATGCGATTTCTTCCTTTCTTTTTGGGTGCCGTTTTGTGGGCCCAGACTGCTCCGGCTCCGGCTCAGCGGGCGGCCCCGGCTGGGGAGACGACAGACCATCGTCACGATCAAATGATGAAGGCCATTGACGACGTGGCCTGGCGGCAAAAGCTGTCCGACATCGCCGAGGTGGACAAAGTGGAGATCCCGGGTCTGCCGCTGGCCAAGGAAACGAACCCGACGGGCCAAGGGGCGGGCAATCCGCTGCTGTTCCACGCCTATACCTTTATCCCTAAGAAGCTCGACCGCACGAAGAAACAGCCGCTGCTGGTTTTCGTGCATGGTGGCGTGCATTCGAATTTCACTTCGGCCAGTGCGCATATCATCCGCGAACTGGTGAACGAGGGCTATACGATCATCTCCCCGGACTATCGCGGCAGCACCGGCTATGGGGCCGCGTTCTGGCGGGCGATTGACTACGGCGGACGCGAGAACGACGACGTGCATGCGGCGCGCAACTGGATGATCGAGACCTACAGCTTCCTCGACAATTCTCGCGTGGGCCTGATCGGTTGGAGCCACGGCGGCATGATCACCTTGATGAACCTGTTCCAGCATCCGGAAAGCTATGCTTGCGGCTATGCCGGAGTGCCGGTGAGCGACCTGGTGGCGCGCTTGGGTTATAAGGGCCCGGCGTACGAGGCACTGTTTGCGGCCGATTACCATATCGGCAAGCCGGTACGGGAGAACGTGCCCGAGTATCTGAAGCGCTCGCCGATGACGCACGTGGCGAAGTTGAAGTCGCCGCTGATGATCCACACGAACACGAACGATGAGGACGTGAACTACCTTGAAGTGCAGCGGCTGGCTTCGGCGCTGAAGGCAGAAGGCAAGACGTTCGAGTATAAGGTTTACGAGAATGCGCCCGGCGGGCATGTCTTTAACCGCATCGACACGAAGCTGGCGCGCGAATCGCGGGCCGAAATCTACGCGTTTTTGCGTAAGTACCTGAAGCCGTGATCCTGCTTACGTTACCTTTGTTACTCAGCGCTGCTTCGTTTGAGGGCCGCGAAGTTTTCTACCGCTCGGCGGGCGCGGGCGACCGGACGGTGGTGCTGATCCACGGTTGGACTTGTGACCATACCTTTTGGGAAGCGCAGGCGGCGGCGTTGAGTGCGAACTACCGTGTACTGTCGATTGATCTGCCGGGCCACGGCCGGAGCGGCGTGCCTCCGGAAGCTTCGATGACGATGGACAACTTCGCGCGGGCGATCGCGGTGGTGATGGACGAGGCCAAGGTGGCGCGGGCGAGCCTGGCGGGGCATAGCATGGGGACGCCGGTGATCCGGCAGTTTGCGCGGCTGTTTCCGGAGCGGACGGAGAGTCTCATCCTGATGGATGGCAGTATCTATCCGCCATCGAATGCTCGGGCGTCGCAGGGACGTTGGGAGGGCTATCGGGGGGCGGCCGGCTTGGCGACGCGGGAGCGGGTGATTCGGGCGTATCTGACGCCGGCGGGTGCCGGGGCGGTGAACGCGCAGATCCTGCGGGTGATGCTGGCGGCGCCCGAGGCTACGGCGGTGGGAGCCATCAAGGGGATGATGGAAATGCGGATTTGGGAGGATGAACGCCCACTGCGGGTGCCGGTACTGGGGATTTACCAGGAGAAGTCGCCGCTGGCGGAGGGGTATTTGCGGCAGTTGTTCCCGAAGGTGGAGTATCATCGGGTGCCGGGGACGGGTCATTTTTTGATGATGGAGAAGCCGGCGGAAGTGAATCGGCTGATCCTCGAGTTTTTGAAGCGGCAGAAGTGACGAAACGAACCCGGGAGTTGTTGATTCTACTGGGTCAGCGTTATGGATGTGGCCGGGCGGCAGGGTTTGGATTGTCCGGGGTGTTTGATTTATCCACATTGCCATCTTCAGGATAGCAGGGGGGAGCAAGCGAAAGCGGCTATTTGCTTAATTCTAAAGAGTGAATTGGTTGTGATCGTCAATGATAGGCAGAGAGCTTCGCCAAGTTGTGGTTTTGGATTTGGTGACGAATGACATAGTCCGAAACGCGAAACTCGCGGGCGAGTTCTTCGACGTCTTCGTCGGCTAAGCTTGGGCTTAAGAGGCGAGTGCGGATTGAGGCGGCGGGTGCGAGAAACTCGGCCGCAAAAGCCCGGTTGCGTTGTTGATGTTCAGCGGTGCCGCGGGTAACTAAAGTCGGCAGGCCTCGCGGTAGAAAGCCGGCGATGGCTCGGCTAATCGTAAACCGGTTCTGATCCTCCCGCTGCCGAGGGCGCAACCCGAAAACCGGGGCTCCGCTGGGTGATGGCGCGGAAATGGCGTCGATATTAGATACGGTTGCCAGTGGGCGGATTTCGAGGGAGCCGAGACGGTCGCGCAGCAGATCCTGAAGGTCGTCGAGGATCGGACCTTCGATGCCCAGGTAGGCTCGCAGGGCTTGGGCTTGGCGATAGCCATCGTTCCAAGGCGCGACGGATTCGAATTCGCGGATACGGGAGCTGCACTCGTCCCAGTGGCCAGCAACGGGCGTCGCCAGACCGGCGTCGGTAAGGAAGGCCCGTAGTGTCGCCGAGCCGGAGGCGAACTCATCGAGCCGTATCGAATCGCAAAAGTCGTCGATGAGGCTCTCGGGCAACTGCGATCCGAGTCGCTCAATTTGTTCGGCCGTCGAAGCTTCGAGGTCGAAAGGGTTGCACCCGAGACGGGCGGCTCTTTCGCAAAAGGCACGCTGTTCAGGATCTTGCTCAGCCGCTTCGATAGCGGCCCACTCCTCGGACAGATAAGACCGATGGACGTTTCGCTGGTCGAGCCGTTCGAGGACCGCGAGAACCAGACGGCAAAATTCATCGCGGACCAGTTGCTTCGGCAACCGCGCTGTTCCACCCGTGAGAAAGCTTAGCCCCGCAGAAGGCGCGGTTGAGCGTCGCCAGTCCAATTCGATCTGGCTCTCAGTAGGCCAAAAGCTCAGATCGGGTAGTGCGAAACCTTCTCTGGCAGAAAGCAGGCAATGGCCAGACTCCCGGCCAGGGGTTCGGCGCCATTCATGCCATAACGACCACCAGTTCGTGACCATCCATTCCGCGATTGGGTACAGGGGCACATAGATCGCACTGCGAATACTCTCCGAACGAGTAACCTCGACCTTCGTAGCCGATTCGGAGCCGATATCGATTTGAAGGCGAGCCCAGGTCGCATCAAGCTCAGGAACTCGGGATCGAGGGGACTGTTCCCATTCAAAACGAATCTTGAAGTCATCCATGAGAGTCGAGCATCTCTTGGGGGAGTTCGTCGATATTGATGGGGTAGCCCTTATACTCGCCTTGAGTCTGATTCGTTAGGCGGCCTTCAAAAAAACAATCTTCACTTTGGTACCAGACATAGCGAGGAAAGATCCCCTCCAATAAGCCACCGGCGAAGCCGGAGCGAATCGAAGCCCGCAGCCATGAGGTAACCATAGACTGAGCATCCGTTAAATCTTTTGGACAAAGCGTCGCGTCGCTGCGCGCACCCGGAAGTTTGTGCTCAGGACTGCCTACATAAGTCGATGCCAATGCTGCTCGTTCTGTTTGCTCTGGACTAAGTTTCAGAAAACTCTTGCGCTTCATAGGAGTGCGCGGTGACGGTCGTTTCAAGATGACTCCAGGCTGCGGGCCGTTCTCCATCCTTTCTCAGTGGGGGATGGAGTTTCGGATCAATCGTTGAGGTGGAAACTGCCGACGAAGGCGGAGCGCTTGAGGGGGGAGGACCAGGTGGCGTCGAGGCCTTTGCCTTTGAAGTCGTGGGCGAGGGCGTAGCCGGCCATGGCGTGGTCGACTTTGGTTAGGGGGGCGTACCAGACTTCTTCATTGGAGCAGTGGTGGTCGCCGTCGCCGATGGGGCGGGTTTCGATGCTGGCGAGGTCGCCGGCCTTCAGGTTTGCCTTGACGGAGTGCAGGTTGTTCTTGTCGAACTCAAGGGTGACCGGGGCGATCTCGACGCGGACGACGTTGCCGAAGAGGTCGCCGCCCATGCGCTTGGCGAAGGATTGGAGGGCGACGCGCTGGGCAGCGTTGGCCTTGGTGTCGACGATCAGAACGGATTGCACGGGGTAGGCCGAGACGATGACATCGCCGAGGGTGGAACTGGCGCGGAGGACGCCGACGACACCGAGGCCCGAAAGGTCAACCCCTTCGAAGGCGCCTTTCTCAATGCGCCAGCCCATGACGGCGAGGTTGCCGAGCATGTTGACTTCGGAATTGGCGTAGCAGGGGCCAGTATAGATGTCGGCGTTGCGGGCTTCGACGTAGGTGCCTTCAACGGTGTTCAGGTTTTTGGTGGGGCCGGCGGCGAGAGCCAAGCCAGCGGAGAGCGCAAAAGCAGCGAAAGTCTTCATGGCGACGGAAACTCCTACCTTAAATTATGCCACGGCGAGGGCGGCGAGAATGAGGGCTTCGTCAGCGGGGGCGACGGTGCGGAGGTCGATGATGACGGCGCCTTGCTCGATGCGGGCAATGATGGGCGGGGTGTGAGCGCGGAGATGGCGTTCCAGTTTGCTGGCAGGGCCGGGCAAGCGGACGAGCCAGGCGGGCAAGGTTTGGTCCGGCGTGGAGCCGCCGCCGGCGACGGATTCTCCTGCGCTTACGGTTGCGCCAGGGATCTGGGCGGCGAAGGCTTCGGCACGTTGGCGGAGAAGTTCGGGGGCGGTGCGGATCATGCGCAAGGTGGGGATTTCGTCGTAGCGCTCAAGTAAGAGCAGACGCAGCGTATGTTCGAGGGCTTGGACAATTAACTTATCCGGGCGGAAGGCGCGGTACAAGGGGTTGCGGCGGCAACGTTCGACTAAGGTGGCATCGCCGGCGATGATGCCGGTTTGGGGGCCGCCGAGTAACTTGTCGCAAGAAAAAGATACGAGGGCGATGCCAGCTTGCAGGCTTTCGCTGACGAGGGGCTCGTCGATGCCGTTTTGGCGGAGGTCGACCAAGCAGCCGCTACCGAGGTCTTCGTAGACGGGGATGCCGAGGGTGGCCAGGTCTTTGAGGGCCGGCTTTTGGGTGAAGCCGGAGATATGGAAGTTACTGGGGTGGACGCGCAGGATGAGCTTCGTCCGGTCAGTGATGGCGCGGCGGTAGTCTTCGAGGGTGGTGCGATTGGTGGTGCCGACTTCCCGCAGGATGGCGCCGGAGCGCTCCATAATGTCGGGAATGCGGAAGCCGTCGCCGATTTCAATTAACTCACCGCGAGAGACGATGACTTCGTAGCCGGCGGCGAGTTCGTGGAGGACTAAGTAAGTAGCGGCGGCGTTGTTATTGACGGCGATGGCGGGGGCGTGGAGTAAGTGCTGGAGTAAGTGGGTGAAATGTAAGTCGCGTTTGCCGCGGCGGCCTTGGGTTAAGTCATATTCGAGGTTGGAGTAGCCGTCGATGGGGGTGAAGTCGGCGAGCGGGGCGCGGCCGAGATTGGTGTGGAGGACGACGCCGGTGGCATTGACGACTCTTTTGAGGGAAGGCTGGGCGAGGGTTTGGAGGGCGGCCAGGATGGTTTCGGTGAGGGAGGCGGGCTCGGCGCCGGCGCGGATGGTTTCGCGGGCGGTTTGGAGGGCGCGGCGGATTTCCTGGACGATGAGGGCGTGGGGGTAGGTGCTGGGCGTTAGCTTGAGTTGCCCGAGCAGTTGGTCGACGGAGGGGAGGGCGGAGAGGTCCATTTAGTGGGGTGTTACTGGTCCGTCGACGTGTGCCCCGTCGCTGGCGCGACGGGCTAGGGGTGGACGGTGCCGAACGAGAGTCCCCCGGCTGACGCCGGGGGCTAGCGCGGCTGTTAGACTTTGGGTTTGGGGGGCGGTAAGTCGCGGGCGGGGCAGACGGATTGCCAGGCTTGTTTGGCGTGGCTGCCGTCGCAGAAGGGTTTGTTTTCGCTTAAGCCGCAACGGCAGAGGCCGATGGTGGTGCGGCCGCCGAGGCCAAATTCTTTGCCTTCGGCATCGACCATGGTGAAATCGCCTTCGATGCGAAGGGGACCGTTATTGAATACAGATACTTTAGCTGCCATATTCTTCTTAGGATGACAGATTGCGGGGGCGCAGGGTCAATTGAGCTTGCGGACGGCGGCTACTTTTTTGCGCAAGGTGGATTCAAACGAGACGCGCGGCACGGCGAGCATTTGGCGGAAGGCGGCCTCGCGCATGAGCTTCTGGACGGTGGTCGACGCATTTTCGGCGGCGACGTCGAAGGAGCGTTGGGCAGCATCGCGCCATCCGGCCAGGGCGCGGAAATAGCCCTGCTGGTTGGGGACTTTTTTGCAGCCGGTGACGAGGGCGGAGAGAATTTCGACGCGATCGGCGGGGGTGAGCGAGGGGTGACGGCCGATGAGAGCGCCCCAGTCGTCGAGGCAGGGGCCGAGGGGGAGCAGGAGGTCCGGCGATTGGCGGAGGGCGCGGATGGGGCGGAGGGGATAGTGGCGATGGCCTTCGGCGGCGAGGGCGGTTTTGTAGATGGCGGCGGCGGCGGCGAAGGTACCCTGGTAGGGGCGGGTATTTTCGTGGGCGAGGCGGTGGAAGCGGAGATTGGTGGGGTGGTCAGCGGGGATGCCGTCCCAGAAGCTGATGCCTTGGTCGAGGTCGCCGACGTTGTGGGTGAGGCTCATGGCGAGGCGGAGGGCGAGGAGTTCGTGGCCGGGTTCGTGGAGGGCGATGCGAAAGGCGACGGCTTCGCGGTCGAGTTCTTCGTCGATGGCGGTTTCGGCTTGTTTGGCGAGCTCGAGTTGTTGGAGGCCGAGGAAGCGGCCGAGCGAGCCGGCGAGGGCGCCGAGGCGTTCGCCATCGTGGCCAGATACCGGGCCGCTGTTGGCGACTTCGTCGACGCGGGTGGAGATGCCGTGGAGGGTCCAGTGGGCCATTTGGAGGGTGAGTTCCAGGAGATGGCCGAGCACGGCGGGGTCGCGGGATTCGCGCCACAGGAGGCCGCGGATTTTGGTGTCGACGTCGGTGGGGACGAAGGTGGCGACGGTGGCGTGGTGGGCGGAAAGGCAGAGGGCGAAGTAGTCTTCGAGCTGGTGGGCGCGGAGATCGGGCAGATCAATGAGGTGGCTGTTCTGGAGGATGGTGAGGAAGCCGAGGGGGTGGTCGCCGAGTTGGATGAGTCGGGCGCCGGGAGGGGCAGGGGGGGCAGGGCGGTCCTTGAGGAAAGGAGCGGTGTTCCAGACCTGTTCGAGGATCACGGCGGGCTTGATCCAGGGTTGCCATAGAGGGGATTCAGAAGACAAGCCTCTATTGTAGGGCGGCGCGCTAAAGGCCTGAGACCCGCGAACCGATAGCTACTTAGTGGACGGCTCGCCCGTTCCGCGTCTGCGATGCGAAAAAACCTGATTCCTTTACTCGCGATAGCCTTGGTGGTCGCCGTTCTTTCGACGGCTGTCTTTTATGGTTTGATTGCCGACCGGCTGGCGCCGGCCAAGACGGCATCGGCCAATGTGGGTCCACCGCCGACGGCGATGCTGGTGGCGGCGAAGAACCTGGACCGGGGGAAGCTGCTCGAGTCCGCGGATGTGCGCTTGTCGGAACTGAGCTGTCCGGCGGGGCAAGCTTGCGTGAAAGAAGTCGGTGCGGCGTTGGGCCGGGCGACGCTCGATCCTTTGGTGGAGGGGCAGACGATTACCGAAGGCACCTTGAGCCAACCGGCCGGGCGCGCGCCTTCTTCCGTGATTCCGGTGGGGATGCGCGCGGTGACGATGCATGTGGCCGATTCGTGGGGTGTGGTGCAGATGCTGCGTGTGGGTGACCGGGTGGATGTGCAAATCATTTTGGGGCGCGAGGGGAATCCGGGGGCGTTCGAGATTCGCGGCGTGATGCCGGGCGTGGAAGTGTTGAGTGTGGGTCCGCCGGAGTTGGGTTCGCCGCTGACGGGGCGGCCGGTGTTGACGGTGGTGCTGTCGCCGGCCGACGCGGACCGCGTCAGCTTGGCCGATACGGTGGGGCGGCTGCGGATTGTGCTGCGCAATCGTACGGATACGGGGCAGAAAGTGGTGAGCGCGGTTTCAGTGAAGGAGCCGATGGTGGCCGCGATGGTTGTCTCAGCACCGGGCGTGCAGGGGCCGGACATTTACTTCGATGTCCAGTGGATCAGTCCGAAGAAGGCCGATACGCTGGATGTGCTGGGCGGCCATTTTTCGTCCGATGGTGGCGCGCTACGAGTGTCGCCGGTGGTGGGCGAGAAGAACTGGACGACGCTCGAAGCGGAGGGGCGGCTGAAGATTGTAGCGAAGAGCCAATTGGTGACGCGGGACGCGGGCGAGGTGAGCCTGGAGCGGGAGAATCAGCCGGGGTTGAACATTCGGCTGACGCCGCGGATGCGGGGCGATGGGCGGTTGTCGGTGCGGATTGAGCCTTCGGTGAAAGCGATGGCGGGAAAGGCAGGGACGGAGCGGCGCTTACGTTCGGAACTGGCGTTTGCGCCGGGGGAGAGCTTTCTGGTGACGGGCCTTGAAGGTCCGGATGGGATTGTGGCCGTGGTGACGCCGCGAGTGGTGGCTCGCGCGAGAAAGTAAGTTCCCATGCTGGTTGTCTCCTTGCTGGCCTTCTTCTTCGTCGCCTTTGGGGTAACCGGCACGGCCGTATATTTGCTGATGCGGCGGCCGGCGACCGCGGTGTCCGATGCGCCGGCGGAAGAGTTTGTGGCGGAGGCGAACTCGCCGAATCTATTGCTGTCGGACCGGGTGAGCAGCATCGGCTTCTGGGAGTCGATGCTGCAGCGCTTCCACTTTGCGAGCGACTGGAAGTCAGTGTTAGCGGAGGCGGACGTTAGTTGGTCAGTGGGGCGTTTGGCGGCGATGATGCTGCTGAGCGGCACACTGGTGACGGTAGCGCTTTGGCGGTTGCCGTGGGTGCCGATGCTGGTGGCGTTGGGCTGCGGCTTGCTGGCATCGTTGATTCCGTACTTCCGGGTGAGCCAGAAGCGGCAGGCGCGGCTGGATCAGTTTGAGCAGGCGTTTCCGGATGCGCTAGATTCATTGGCGCGGGCTTTGCGGGCGGGGCATCCGCTGGCGGTGGGGCTGGATCTATTGGCGAGCGAGAGCCCGGCGCCGATTTCGACCGAGATGCGGCGGACGCTGGATGAATGGAAGCTGGGGCGGACGTGGGACCAGTCGCTCGACCATTTGGCGCGGCGGGTGCCGACGATCAACATGAAGATCTTTGTGGCGGCGGTGCGGTTGCAGAGCCGCTCGGGGGGCAAGTTGACGGAGGTACTGGGGACGTTGTCGGAGTCGATGCGGGAGTCCTTGTCGCTGGAGGGGGAAGTGAAGGCGATCTCGGCGCACGGGCGGATGACGGGGACGGTGCTCACGCTGCTGCCGATCGGCATCGCCGCGATGATGTTTTACGTGAATCCGCCGTACCTGTATACGCTGATGGACCATCCTTGGGGTAAGCCGATGCTGGCGGGGGCCGCGGGGTGCCTGGTGTTGGCGCACTTTGTCATTCGCCGCATTCTGGATATACGCCTATGATTCTCCTGCTTGCGGCGTGCTTCCTGTCGGTGTTGCTGATGGTGGGTGGGATTGGCTATTGGTTCGTCACCAGCCCGGCGAAGGCGGAGCCTAAGCAAGAGGAAGACGAGGCGCCGAGCGTCCTACGCGAAACGCCGAAAGAGATCGCCGAAGATCCCGGGTTGCTGCGCGAACTGGGGCGTTATTGGACGCCGAAGAGGGCGGCGCGCAATGACACCGAGCGGAAGCTGCGGACGGCGGGCTTCCGGCATCCGCGGGCGATCGAGACGCTGCAGGGCATCAAGCTGCTGAGTGCGGCCTTGATGGCACTGGGGGTGGCGGCGGCGGCCGGGATCAACGGGCATGACTTGAAGGGCATGATCATCGCGGCCATCTGCGCGGGCGGATTCGTGTCGATGCTGCCGGAGCGGTTTCTTGAGTACCGGGCCCGGTCGCGCTCCTTCGCGATCCGGCGAGGGTTGCCGCCGGCGCTCGACCTGATTGTGCTGGGGTTGGAAGCGGGGCAAACATTGGATCAATCGCTATCGGAAGCGAGCCGCGAGCTGCGCGATGCTTATCCGGAACTGAGCACGGAGCTGGCGGTGGTGCCGCTGGAATTGCGGGCCGGCTATCCTCGCGCGCAGGTGCTCACCAATTTGGCCCGTCGCAATGAGGAGCCGGAACTGACGAAGCTGGTGAATCTGCTGGTGGACTCGGACCGTTTTGGCACGAGTTTGGCGCCCGCGCTCAAGATGCATGCGCGCTATATGCGGACTCGCCGGAGGCAGATGGCGCAGGAGCAGGCGCGGAAGACGACCGTAAAGCTGGTGTTTCCGGTGTTCTTTCTGATCTTTCCCTCGGTGCTGGTGGTGACTTTGGGGCCTGCGGTGATCAGCCTGTATTCGTCGCTGATTCCGATGTTGGAGAAGTGACGTCTAATCGAGGGTGTCTTCGAGCGAGGTGCTGCGAAGAATACGGCGGGCCCAACGGTCAAGCTGTTCGGCGGAGGCGCGATGCACCCGATCGAGAGCGGACTGAGGCAGCGCGGCAAACTTTTCGGCGAGAAGCGCGAGCAGAAGCTCCTGGCGCCCGGCTTCACGTCCTTCCTGACGCCCTTCCTGCCGCCCGGCTTCACGCCCTTCCTGACGCCCTTCTTCGATCAAGGGGCGAACGACGGCATTCTCTCTGAGGTCGATGGCGAGCATAGGAAACTCCTTCAACTGTTGACTCAGCACTTCGTCTAACTTCAGAATGCCCGAAAATGCCGTCAATTCGGCGAGGGCAGATTCCTGGTCGGCCCGATTCAGGGTGTTTAGCTTGCCGAGTAGCGCTTGGAGGACGACGGGCCGGTCGCCTTGGGCACCGAGGGCCCAGAGGTTGTCGCCCCAGTCGTCACTGGCGAGGAGGTCGCTGGCGGCGTAGTCCTGGAGGTTGACGATCTCAAACTGGTGGGTGGTACCGCCTTCGGCGAAGAAGGGGGGCAGGTGCAGGTTTTCGCGCCAATGTAGAAGACGCGCTGATGGACGGGCTGACCGTACTCGCGACGGAAGTAGACCCAGTAGTCCAGCATTCGGAAGGCGAAACCGGGCTCCTGGGTGGCTTGAAACTCGACATGATGAATCTGGCCTTGGTCATTGCGCACCAACATATCCACCTGGCGATTCGAAATCTGCGGTTGTTCGGTGGGAAGCTGTTCGGCGATTCTGCCGCCACAGAGCCGGCGGCTCAAGATTCCTTCGCTCGCGCGCCGGAGCCAGACCTTGGACAGGGTGTCTTTCGTTTTCGCCATGCACTCTTAGCTTAGTATCGCTCCGGGTAGAGATTCGCGGGAGGTGTCTAACCCGAGCAAAACCGGGCCAGGACGACGGAAAGGGGCGGAACTCATCACCGTTGCCAATCGGCCCCATAAAAATTAGCCATGGTTCCGAGGCGCTGGAAGGCACCGGCAGTACT
>JBBQQS010000070.1:0-15029 GCA_038215525.1 Bryobacterales bacterium | reverse complement strand
GCGCACCGGCACTTCTTTCCAAAGCCGCGCCCGCCAGTGGTAGAAAGACTGCCCACTCACTTTCGCCCCTTCGCAGAAGGTGCGCACTCCGAGTCCGCTCCGCTCTTGCTCCGCCACCAGCTGCCGCCAATACTCGCTTCGGTTCATCTCAGGTTTGGTCATGGTCCCACTATGTATGCTTCCTGGCGCCTACGGAAGTGCGGATTCTCAGCCGCTTACAGATCGGCTAGCTTTTCGGGAAGCGCTCGTTCACTTTGCGGAAGACTTCCGCCTGCGGAATCCCGATCCCATAGGCGGCTAAGGAGAAAGCGTCGGTGGGTTGAAGCCTCCCCCCGTCGAAGACCTGCAGCGTGCGGGAATCGGGGTCGACTACCCAGATGTTTGGCACCCCCCATTGGTGATACTCGCCGAGTTTTGCGATGAGCTCTGCATGGGTGTCATCGGGAGACAGTACCTCTACCACGGCTAGCGGCGGCGAGTCAGGAAGGTTGTCGGTGGGCGCGCCTTCGAAGATGCAGATATCTGGCAGCACATAGCGGCCGCTGCGGAGCTTGACGCGGAGTTCTGCAACCACCGTGAGCGTGTCGACTTCGGTCCATTTCACCAGGTGCTGGGCGAAGAAGATCTGCAATAGCGAGTGAATGAAAGTGGGCAATGGTCGCTCCTCAAGCATCCCGTCGCGATACTCGGGCTCCCGCTCGAAGCGTTTGCGGAGGTACTCTTCCACGGGCATGAGAGCCTGGGTTGCCATACGCCTATGCTAACTCAACAATGCCCGCACCACTTGGCCGTGGACGTCCGTTAGCCGGTAATGGCGGCCTTGGAAGCGGTAGGTGAGCTTGGTGTGTTCGACGCCCAAACAGTGCAACATCGTCGCGTGAATATCGTGGACCTCTACCGGATCGCTGGCAATGTTGTAGCTGAAGTCGTCGGTCTCCCCATGCGTAATTCCGCCTTTGATTCCGCCGCCGGCCATCCACAGCGAGAAGCAGCGCGGGTGATGGTCCCGGCCATAGTCGGTGGCAGTTAAAGTGCCTTGTGAATATACGGTCCGCCCGAACTCGCCCGACCAAACTACCAATGTTTCATCGAGTAAGCCGCGATTCTTCAAGTCCTGGATGAGGGCAGCGGAGGGCTGATCGGTTTGTTCACATTGCAGCCGCAGGTCGCGCGGCAGGTTGCCGTGCTGATCCCAACCGCGGTGGAAGAGCTGGATAAAGCGGACGCCGCGCTCGGCCAGACGGCGGGCGAGGATACAGTTGGCGGCGTAGGTGCCGGGCGTGCGGGCGTCGGGGCCGTAAAGGTCAAAGGTGCTCTCCGGCTCTTTCGATAGATCTGTCAGTTCTGGCACGGAAGTCTGCATGCGGAAAGCCATCTCGTATTGGGCGATCCGCGTGGCGATCTCGGGGTCCTGATACTCAGCGAGCTTCTGTTGATTGAGCGCAGCCAGATCATCCAGGAAGCGGCGCCTCGCGGTTGGTGAATAACCTTCGGGGTTCGACAGGTACAGCACCGGATCGGCGCCGGAGCGGAACTTGACGCCCGAGTACTTGGTGGGAATAAAGCCGCTGCCCCAGGACCGGTCAGCGAGCGCCTGCGCGTTGCCCTTGCCCTGCGACACCATCACGACGTAGGCCGGCAGGTCCTGATTCTCGCTGCCGAGTCCATAGCTGATCCAGGCGCCGATGCTGGGCCGCCCGGCGAGTTGGAAGCCGGTTTGGCAGAAGGTGACCGCCGGGTCATGGTTGATGGCTTCGGTATGCACCGATCGCACCACCGCGATCTCGTCGGCGATCTTGGCCGTGTGTGGCAGCAGTTCGCTCAGGTAAGTGCCCGATTGCCCATGGCGCGCGAATTTGAAGACCGAAGGCGCCGTGGGGAAACCCGTCTGGAAGGCGGTCATGCCGGTAAGTCGTTGGCCTTGGCGAATCGAGTCCGGCAGTTCGGTGCCGGAGAGCTTGGTGAGGCCCGGCTTGTAATCGAACAGATCGAGTTGCGAAGGGCCGCCGTGTTGGAAGAGGTAGATGACGCGCTTGGCCTTGGGCGCGAAGTTGGGGAAGGTGTCGGCGCTCAAAAGCGATTGGAGCGCCATGGCGCCCAGACCTTGGGCGGATCGGCTGAGGAGGGTACGGCGGTTCATTCCTTGGTCACCGCTTCGTCGAGATTCAGCAGCAGATTGCCGATGGCGGCGTAGGCGGCCAATTCCTGCGGCTTCCAGGCGGGGTCACGCTTGTGCAAGCCCTGATTCAGGTAGGGCGCGGCTCGGTCGCTGCTGAAGTAATCGAGGTGATACTGCAGGCTATCTTTCAGCACGCGAGACTCAACTGGTGAAGGCCGACGTCCGGTGACCAGCCGGAAGCCATAGGCCAGAGGATTGGCGCCACCTTCCTTCAGCATGCGCTCGCCCAACAGCCGGCCCGCTTCGAGGAACGTCACGTCGTTCATCAGGTTCAGCGCCTGCAACGGCGTGTTGGTGCGAGATTCGCGCACCGTGCAGCTTTCATGATTGGCGGCGTCGAAGTTCACCATCATCGGCGGCGCGATGGTGCGCTTCCAGAAGGTGTACAGGCCGCGGCGATAGAGATCCTGGCCGGTGCTTTCGACATAGTCCATGTCCTGCATCGAGATCTCTTTCCATAGCCCCGCCGGCTGGTAGGGCTTCACCGACGGGCCGCCGAGCGATTCATGTAGCAGGCCGCTTGAGTGCAGAGCGGCGTCGCGGATCATCTCGGGGGCCAGACGAACTCGCGGTCCGCGGGCGAGCAGGCGATTGTCGGGATCGCGTTCGAGCAGTTCGGGCGTGGTCTTCGACGATTGCCGATAGGTGGCGCTCGAGAGGATCAGCTTTTGCAAGGCCTTCACGTCCCAACCCGAGCGCACGAACTCGAGCGCCAGCCAATCGAGCAACTCGGGGTGCGACGGCCAATCGCCTTGCGTGCCGAAGTCTTCCACCGTCTTCACCAGGCCGGTGCCGAAGTACATCTGCCAGAAGCGATTCACGGTGACGCGGGCGAGCAGCGGATTCTCGGGCGATGTGATCCAGCGTGCCAGGCCGAGCCGGTTATTCGGCAAGCCCGCGGGCATCGGCGGAAGGATCGCCGGCAGGCCCGGCGTCACGGCCTCGCCCGGCTTATCGTAGGCGCCGCGCAGCAGGATGTGGGTCTGCTTTGGCGCGCCATCGGCCATCACCATCACCGTGGGGAAGGTGCGTGCGAAGCGCTCTTGCTGGTCGATGAGTTGCTGCAACTTTCGCCAGGTATTGCCCTGCGCAGTCTGCGCGGTTTCGAGGTAAGCGCCTCGTGCGAACTCCGGCCGGGTCACTCCCGCCAGCGCCGCCACCTGGTCAGGCGGCAGCACGCGGCTGTAGACGCGCGCCTCATGGATCTCGCCCGCAAACTTGTTGGCCGGCCCACCACCCGCGCCCATCCGCAGCGGCTCTTTGAAGATGGCGCCGGCGTTGACGAAGGGGCGATACAGCGTGTCCTGGCTCACCTTCACCGCTTGTGGCTCGCCGTCAACATACACCGTCACCCCAGCGGCGGCGACTCGGCCATCGTACGTCACCGTCACCGCGTATTCGCGCCCCGGCTCGAGTTGCCGCTCCGTATCGACGCGGATGGCGTCGTTCACGTAATTGCTGGTGATATGGACGTGCACGCGCCCGTCTTTGACGTAAACGCCATAGCCCCTGCCTTGGGGCCGATCCGTCATTTTGGTCACGATAGCGCCGTTCGCGGCCTTGATGCGCGTGGCGATTGTGAAGTGGTCGCGGATGTCGAAGGCGCCCGCCTGCGGATTTGCGGTGGGCTCGCCGGGCTTCCACGCGAAGTCGAGCCCTACCGTGGGCACCCATCTCGCGGAAGCCGTTTCCCCCTGCGCCGCGGTAATCTTGGCTTCATCGCGGCGCAGCGCCGCCCGCTCCGCCGCGATCGCGGCTTCGCGCTTCGCTAACTCGGCCTGTTGCGCTACAGTCGGCGCGGCGGCGTAGGGCGGGGAATTGCCATACTTCATCGCGCGCCCATTCTCCGGCACGTTGTTGAAGTAGGAGAAGAACTGGTAGAACTCTTTCTGCGTCAATGGATCGTACTTATGGTTATGGCAGCGGGCGCAACCGAGCGTTAGGCCGAGGAAGACGGTGCTCGTCGTCTCCACGCGGTCCACCACGTATTCCACGGCATACTCTTCGGGCACAATACCGTCCTCGGTGTTGCCGCGATGGTTACGGTTGAAGCCCGTGGCGATCCGTTGGTTCAGCGTCGCTTGCGGCAACAAGTCGCCGGCAATTTGCTCGAGGGCAAATTGGTCGAAGCGCTGGTTCCGGTTAAAGGCTTCGATCACCCAATCGCGCCAACGCCACATCTGGCGTTCGCCATCGAACTGATAGCCGTTGGTGTCAGCGTAGCGCGCCGCGTCAAGCCAGCGGGCCGCCATGCGTTCGCCATAGCGAGGCGAGGCGAGCAGACGATCGAGGGCGTGCTCGTAGGCCTGCGGCGACTTGTCCTTAAAGAAGATGTCGATCTCCGCGGGCGTGGGCGGCAGGCCTGTCAGGTCGAAGCTAGCGCGCCGCAACAGAGTTTCGGGCTTGGCCGGGAGCGACGGAGTCAGCTTCGCGCGATCAAGCCGCGAGAGCACAAAATTGTCGATCGGATTGCGCGGCCACTTTGACTCCGTTGTGGGCGGTGCCTGCGGCTTCGGGGCCAGGAAGGCCCAATGCGCCTGCCATGCCGCGCCCTCGCTGATCCACTGGCGCAACGTGGCCACTTCGGCATCGGTGACCGTATGGCCGGTGATCGCCGGCGGCATGCGTCGCGCCGGCTGGGCGGCCCGCACGCGGCGAAGCACTTCGCTTTCATCCGGACTGCCCGGCTTGATCGCAAACCGGCCCCGCCGCTCGGCCTTAGCTTCGGCTTCCACATCCAGGCGCAGCGGAATGCCTTTGGCCTTCGCGTCCGGCCCATGGCAAGCGAAACACTTGTCCGAAAGGATGGGGCGGACATCGCGATTGAATTCCACCTTTTGGGCGAAAGCCGAAATCGCCAGCAGCGCCAGAATCATTCTCATCACCCTCTATTCGTATCGCAGTTTCGCCCCGTACGCACGTGGCCCCGAAAGTTACAAAAACGTAAACGTGAGAAAATGTTTACGCTCGACGAAAAACGCAGTAAGATGTACTGAAGAAAGAGACCCTTCGTATGCGCCGTCGATTGTCCTCCCCCTATCGTGTCGCCGCTGTTTTTGCTTGCGGTTTATTCGTTCTCGGCCAGTTGGCCGCCCAGTCCTCGACTCCTGCGCCCGAAGTGCTCACCAGCCAAGCGGTGGCTGCCTTGGTGAATGCGCTCGGCGAGGATACTTTTATCGAATCGCTCAAGCAGAGCAAGGCCATCATCAACACTAGTCCGGAAGACCTGCTGCTGTTGAAGCGTCTCGGGATGAGCGATCGGGTGATCATGGCGTTGCTCACCAGAAACCTGCTGACTCCCCCCAAGCCCGAAGCGCCCAAATCGAAAGTTCCGGACAAGGAGGGCGTTTACTACAAAAAGGGCGATGGGTGGGCGGAATTGCTCACCGAGACCGTGGACTGGACCAAGTCCGGAATGGTAAACACCGTGCGCGCCGTGGCGAGCGTCGGCATGCTCAAGCCCGACTACACAGGCCTCATCGAGCAAGCCTCCAGCCGCTCGATTCTCAACTCACCCGTGGAATTGCTGATTGTCTCAAAGACGGTGAGAATCCACGATTTTCTGGTCATCCCGATGAAGCGCACCAAAGTCGGACGCGAACTGGAGTGCGGGCCCGCGAAGAAGGGCGAAGTCTTCAAGCACGCCATCTCTTATGGCGTGGAGAAACTCAGTGACTCGCAGTTTAAGGTCGCTTTTCCCGCGGCCCTGGCCCCCGGGGAGTATGGCGTTTTGGAGCGCAATCAGATCGTGACGGAGAACCAGATCGACGCCCGAGAGAAGGGCCGGGTGTTTACGTTCCGGCTTCTGATGTAACTCTTCTGCTAGTTCTCTACACTGGTGGATGATGTCCCTTCGACTCTTTCCGGCTCTGGCCGCGCTACTCCTTGTCACCCTTCTCGTTGCCGCGCAAACCAACGTTGACCCTACCACCCGTCTCTGGCAACACCGCAATCTGGGCAAAGCCTTCTATGAGAACCCCACCACCCAAAGCGAGTGCGTGGGCGAGTTCAAAAAAGCGCTCGACCTCGAACCTACGTCGATCCGCGAAAAGCTAAACTACGGACTTGCACTTCTCCGCGCCGCTAACAATCCCGATGGGCTCAAGCTGCTCGACGAAGTCCAACGGCTTGACCCGAAGCTGCCCCACACCTGGTTCAACCTCGGCATCCACTGGAAGAAGCAAGGCGATAGCGACCGCGCGGTGCCCCAGTTCCAGCAGATGGTGAAGCTGGTTCCGGCCGAGCCCAAGGGCTGGTACAACCTGGGCGCTTCCCTCAAGCTGGCTGGCCGTGCCGACGAAGCTCTGTCCGCCTTTGAGCGCGCCGCCCAGTTGGACCCCAACCTCGCCGCTGCCCGCTTCCAGCTCTACAACGGCTATCGAGCCGCTGGCCGTATGCCCGACGCGCAGAAGCAACTCGCCGAGTTCCAACGCCTGAAGAAAGTCTCAGAAGGCGCGGCCATCGGTGAGGACGTCGACTGGTGCGACTACGCCGAGATCTACGATCCCCAGCCCGTGGTGGCCGACGTCGCTATCACGCCCGTCTACAGGGATCAGATCTTGCCCGGTGCCGCTACGTCGGTGATGGCCGTGCTCGACTCCCGCGGACTCGGCCGTTCGGATCTGCTGGTCGCCACTGGCACTGCCCTGCGCCTCCATCGCTTCGGTCTGCCTCCGCTCGACATTGCCCCTGCTACCGGCGTCAGCACGCTGGCCCCCGCCGACTATAATAACGACGGCCTGCCCGACGTCCTCGCCCTTACCGGCGCCGGCCCCAAGCTCCTGCGCAACACTCGCGCGGGCTTCGTCCCCATGGCCGTCAAGTGGCCCGCGGGCAACTTCCGCGCGGCGCTGTGGGTCGACTTCGACCACGACTACGACCTTGACCTCGTCCTCTTCGGCGACCAGCAGGTGCTCCTCCGCAACGAAGGCGCCGCCGGCTTTGCCCCGCACGTCTTTCCGTTCGAGGGCGCGCCCGTCCGCTCCGCCGAATTCGTCCGCCTGCGCCCCGATAGCCGCGCCTTCGATATCCTCACGGTGACCCACGCCGGCGAAACCATCGTCTACGAAGATCAGCTCGGCGGCGTCTACAAGGCGGTAAAGCATCCGGAACTGAAGGCTGCCATGCCAGTGCTGGAAGCCGACTTCAACCAGGACGGCCGCCCGGACACCGCCGACATGGTGGACGGCAAAGCTCGCTTGCGCCTCAATACGGTGGGCAAAAACTGGCTCCGCGTCCAGCTCGAAGGCGTCCGCAATCCCAAGCTCGCCCCCGATGCCTGGGTGGAGGTGAAGGCCGGTACGCTCTATCGCCGCGCGCGCTACCAGGGCGTCCCCTTGCTCTTCAGCCTTGGCGCAGCCACCGAAGCCGACACCGTTCGCGTCACTTGGCCCAATGGCCTCATCCAGAACGAAACCCGTCAGAAGGCCAATGCCAGCTATCGCTACAAAGAAGCCCAGCGCCTGTCCGGCTCCTGCCCGATTATCTGGATTTGGAATGGCGAAGGCTTCGAATACGTCACCGACGTCCTGGGCGTGGCGCCCTTGGGCGCTGCCGCTGGTGATGGCACTTACTTCGCCGCTGACCATGACGAGTACGTCCAACTTCCGGCCTCGATGCGTTCGCGCGACGGCCACTTCGAGGTCCGGCTCACCGAAGAACTCAGCGAGGCCGCCTACATCGACCAAATCTCGCTGCTCTCGGTCGACCATGACAAAAACGAAGATCTCGTCACCAGCGAAAAGTGGAAAGCCCCGCCCTTCGAAGATCTAAAGCTTTACGGCGTGCGCCAGTACCTGCCCCTGCGCAAAGCCGTCGACCAGAATGGTACCGACGTTACCGCCAAGCTCGCCGCGCGCGACCTTACGTATCCCGATGGTTTCCGCCGCTCGATGTCCGGAATTGCCGAACGCCACACGCTCTCGCTCGACTTTGCCGCCGCCCCCGAGGACGCGCTTCTGATCCTGCACGGTTGGGTCGACTGGGCCGATGGCTCCACCTTTCTCCAAGCCGCCCAGGAAGGCCAAGGCGGCCTCGTCGCGCCGCAACTCCAGGTGAAGGACGTCGGCGGACAATGGGTTACCGTGCTCGAAGACATGGGCATGCCGGCCGGCAAACCAAAGACGATCGCCGTCGAGATGCGCGGCCTCTGGCGCTCGTCCTCGCGGGAAGTGCGCATCGTCACGAACCTTTGCGTCTATTGGGACCAAGTCCGCTTAGGCACCGCCTATCGCGTGCTGACGGCGGTGCCTCAGGCCTTGCGCCTCGCCGATGCGACGCTGCACTTCCGCGGCTTTTCGCCTTCCTACATTCACCCCACGCGCAAGCAGCCCGAGCGCTTCAGCTACGACCATGCCACGCCGACTTCGCTCTGGAATCCCACGCCCGGCCTTTACACGCGCTACGGCCCGATCGCTTCCTTGTTAAAAGACGTCGATGACCGGTTTACCGTAATGGGTTCCGGCGACGAGATCCGCCTGCGCTTCGCCGCGCCCACCGTCGACGGACACCGTAGCTACGTTTTGAAGGTGGACGGCTGGGCCAAGGATCGTGACGCCAACACTTCAAACGGCCAGAGTGTCCAGCCCTTGCCGTTCCACCGCATGTCCGGTTACCCGCTGCGCGAAGGCGAAAAGCACCCCGACCCCACCTACGAGCGTGAATACAACACCCGCCCCGCCCTGAGGTTACTGCGTCCCCTGTAGCTTGAGCCCCCGGCCCGACACTCGTGGTGTGACCGCTTACTCGGTATCTTTCGCAATTCCCAGCCTTACCCAGCCGGACGCTTAGAGGACGGGCTAAGCATTATCGTAGTCAAAGGATTCGTTCACCAAGTGATACTTCGGTTCGCCGGCCTTTTGTAAGTAGTAAGTCTTCAAAGGCGTGCGGGTGAAGTGAGAGAGCTTACGGCGCACCGGGGCTCCGTTCACCCATTCGTAGACTTCCACTTCCCAAGGATTGATCGTGTCGGTGAGGCCGCGTTCCTTGGCGATGCGGAACAGGTTAACGTTGCCCGGTTCGTGGCCGCCGAGATACATGCCGACCATGTCGAGCCGCAAGCGATCCTGCCCGAACATCACTAAGTTGGTTAAGTGGTCGTTGCCGACGCCGAAGCCGTCGCCGTCGCGGCCGTAGATGCCTTCAATGATGGAGAGGCCGGGCTTGACGGTCTGGTAGTGATCGCAAGTCTTATGAGCCCAAATCTCCTGGTGTACGGGGCTCAGCGGCGCCGCCGAATCATAGCGGGCAAAGCCCTTCCGCTTGTGCTCGTCGAAGAAGGTGTTGACGACCTTTTCGACATTCTGATGAATATCGGGCTTCATCCAAGCCGGCACACCGGTTACGCCGCTCCAGCCGGGGCAGAAGCGGACGAAGGGCTTCACCACCAGGCCTTGCAAATTCTTGGTGGAAAGCGTCATGCACATGCCGTGGGACTTCCACTTGGCAATGTTCAGCATCCAGGTGTCGGGCTCGCCCACGGGCGCGAAGTGCGGAATGCGTTTGTAGACCACCGCCTCCGGCACTTGGTGCCAGTTCATTTCGTAGGCATCGCGGAAATTGCGCGCGCGGCGATCCGGCTCATTCATCTCGACGCCGTGGCGTTCGTTGATGTCGACCAGGCCGCGATAATTCCAGGTGTTGAAGCCATTGGCTTCCACCCAGTGAAACTTGCGGAGGCCCAACTCTTTCAGGCCCATGATCATGCCTTCGTAGAATTGCGCGTCGGTGCCGGTGCCCCAGTTTTCGACATCGGGCCGAGCCTTGGAGCGCACGGAGGTGAAATTGGGCTTCAGTACAATGCGGTGCGAAGTGGGCACGCCGCCGCTTTCGACGGGCCGCAGCACTTCCCGCGCCAACTGCAGGCCAGCGGCGAGCTTGGATGGTTCATCCATCTTGTGCGGCACCTTGGTGCGTTGGATAAAGACGGCCTTGGGGTTGGCCTGCACGAACGGATGCAGGGCAAACTGTCCTTTCGGAATGCGCACGGGCGCGGCATTCAGGGCGAGCGCGGAAGGAGCCAAAGCTAACAGATCACGACGCGTCATATCCATGGATCTTAGTTTAACGCTTCTTCCCAGGGGCGGAAACGGTGCGCGTGGGCTGCGAGGTCGACGCGGGCGCCTTTGAACTGCACACCCTCCATCTGCAGGCGCAGACGTTGCTCAAGGGCGGCGTCATGCTTCAGGCGAATGCCGCCGTCGGCGCCCAAGACGCGGTGCCACGGCAGGCGGTCGCCACAACCTTGGAGTAACTTAGCCACCAGCCGGTGATTTTGCGGATAACCGGCCGCGGCGGCCACTGCCGAATAGGACGACACTCTTCCCTTAGGAATCGAGCGAATCATGCGCTCAATCTCCTGGTCGCGGTACTCATTGGCGCGGCGTGAATTAATCCTAATTCGCCGTTCTTCCTGATGCTTGGTATTATTCTGCATAGCTTCCGTCGCCAAATCTCACTATAATGGCGCATAGTTCATGCACCCGTGGAGAAGATGGACGCCAGTTCTCGGCTTGGCGTTTTTGTTGGGATCCTGTGGAGGATCGAAGACCGAGACCTCCGACGCGAAGACTCAGGCGAGCGAAGCCCTGCGCGATGAACCCGTGTTCATTACCGATGGCCCGGCCCGGGTGCTGTTTCGCGCGAACGTCTTTCCGCTTTCTCGACTCACCGGCATCTACGGCTGCTGTTTGAGTTCGCCCGCCGTGGGCGGCGAGAAGGAAGTGCGCGTCTACTTGCCAGAGGGTGGCGGCATGAAGCAGAGCAAGAAGGTGGCGCTGGGGGACAACGACGTGTTGGAGGTCCACCTCGAGAAGAAGTCCGGCGAGGGTTGGGGACCGTATGACACGACGAAGTTTCCTTCGCCGCAACTCGCGCTCTACCGCCGCGACATGACGCCTTGGATCAAAGACTCCGGCGATTCGCTGGTCGTCGACTACAGCAAGACCGGGAAGAAGGGCTGGGTGATCGCCGCCGAAACCATGCCTCGCGCCGACGAAAAGCTGCTGACCAACGCGGATTTTGTGAAGGCCAGCGGCGCGCGCAAAGAGTACGCGCTCTCGCTCGGCGAGGAGGCGAAAGTCCGGCTTGGGTATCTCATCATCCGCCGGCCGAATATGGTGGAGGAAGAGATCCCGGTAGCCGATGGCTGTGCCGTCGTGGAGATCTGCACCTCGCCGAACTGCGCCAAGGAAACCAGGAGCCCCTGCTCGCGCTAAATTCTGGTGCGACGGACTGTAATGTGGCATCTTAGTAGGCCTAGTGGTGAAACTCGTCCGCTTCAAATACTTTGACCTTTTCGTCAATGCCTTCGTCACGGTCCTGCTCGTCTCTAACCTGATCGCCCAGAAGATCTGTGTGATCGGCCCGATTTGGCCGATGACGGAACCGGTCTACGTGAGTGGCGCGCAGGCCCTCTTTCCGCTCACCTACATATTTGGCGACGTCTTTACAGAGGTTTACGGCTATACGGCTTCGAAGCGCGCGATCTGGACGGGGTTTTTCGCCTCCGTCCTGATGGCCGCCTTTAGCGCTCTCGCCGTATGGCTGCCGCCGGCGCCGGAGTGGGCCGACAAGCAAGCGGCCTTCGAGATGTTCTTTGGTGCCGTGCCGCGGATTGTGGTGGCCAGCCTGGTGGCCTATTGGTGCGGTGAATTCGCCAATTCGTTTGTGCTGGCCAAGCTGAAGGTCTTTACCAATGGGAAGCACCTGTGGATGCGAACCATTGGGTCAACGGTGGTGGGCCAGTTGATCGACACGGTGGTGGTGATCACGATTATCTTTGCCGGCAAAGAGAGCTTGGATACGATCATCAAGCTGATCATCGGCGGCTACGTGACGAAGGTGATCTATGAGGCGGTGCTAACGCCGGTCACCTACCTGGTGGTGAACGGTCTCAAACGGGCGGAGGGCGTCGACGTTTTCGACCGCAATACGGACTTCAACCCCTTCTCAAAATCCGATCAGGCGGCCTAGCGGTCCCGTTCATGAACCTGAGCGGGTTCTGCGGCTGAAAAACAGGTCCGACGGAAAAATAAAAGCTTATCTTTGAAATGGTTAGAGCGACGTGTAGAGTTTTACCACTTGTCTTTCGCGGCTTGGAAATTTCTTATAAGTAATTGATAATAGATAGTTAGTCGCCTGGTTGTGGTTTCCCGTCGCAGCTGCCAGCGTAACCAGCCTATTATCAATATCTTAGCGGACCGGCGTGCGGTCGCCATAAACTGGAAGGATGCTGCTTTTCCTTGGCATTGACGGTGGCCAGTCGTCCACCATGGCGATCATTGGGGACGAAACCGGGCGTGTCCTGGGCTATGGCCGCGGGGGACCTTGTAACCATGTGAAGACCGGCAATGGGCGGGAGAAGTTTACCGGTGCCATCGTGGGCTCCCTGACGGACGCTTGCCGCCAAGCGGGGGTGGAATCCCCGAAGTTCGAAGCGCTTTGCGCCGGCTTTAGCGGCGGACCGGCGGACAAAGAAGCGCTGCTCCAGGAACTGGTGCCCAGTCGCCTTACCTTGGTTACCCACGACGGACTTATTGCCCTCTCGGGCGCTACCGCCGGCGCGCCCGGCATCATCGCCATTGCCGGTACCGGCCAACTCAGCTTTGGCCGCAATGCCGAGGGCAGGACGGGCCGCGCCGGTGGTTGGGGCTACATCTTCGGCGACGAAGGCGGCGGCTTTGACCTGACTCGCCAAGCCCTGCGCGCCGCGCTCCGCCAGCACGAAGGCTGGGGGCCCCGGACGGCCCTGCATGACCGGCTGCTGGCCGAAACCGGCGCCAGTGACGCCAACGACCTGCTGCATCGCTTCTACTCCGCCGACTACCCGCGTCCCCGCATTGCCCGCTTCTCGAAGTTGGTGGACGAAGTGGCGCAGCAAGGCGACCCCGTGGCTCTATCGCTGCTCACCGCCGCGGCGCAGCAACTCGCCGGCTATGCCGCCGCTGTCTACAGCCAGCTTTTTCGCGAACCGGACCCCGTGGAGGTCGCCCCGATCGGGGGCGTTTGGCGCAGTGAAATCCTGCTCCAGCAGTTCCAGCAGTTGGTGGAACTCACCGACGGCCAGCGCGTCATCACTCCCCGGTATGGTCCCGCCGCGGGCGCTTTGATTGAGGCCTACCGATTAGCGGAACTTCCGGTCACGCTGACGAATGTCCCCGTCGAAAAGGACTAGGCTCGTCTAGTCGTACCGCAGTGCCACCATCGGCTCAATGTGCGACGCCCGCCGGGCGGGCCAGTAGCCCGCGGCGAAGGCACAGAGCAAGAGCAGCAGAGCGGCGCCGGCGAACACCAGCGGGTCACTCGCCTCCACGCCATACAGCACCGACCGCATTGCGCGCGCCAAGCCCCACGCCAGCGACAAGCCAATTGCCAAGCCGACGCCGGCCAGCAGCATCACTTCCCGCAATACCAGCCACTCCACCTCGCGCGGACGCGCCCCCAAAGCGAGTCTCACGCCAATCTCGCGCGTCCGCCGCGTCACCATGGTCGGCCAGGTTATCGTCGCCGGGTGTGGCGCGCGCCTTCATCATCATCGGCACGAAGAGCTGGGCGATGCGGCCGGTCTGGGTGCCAGTGAAGCCCGGCGCGGCCACGCCCACCACGGTCATCGGAAAGGCATTCACCCTCACGGTGAAATTGATAACGTCCCGGCGGCCGGCGAAGTGCCGTTGCCAGTAGCTATGGCTCAGCACCACCACGGGATGCGCGCCCGGAGTCCGGTCGTCGTCGGCGTTGAACAGCCGGCCTGCCGCCGCCATCACGCCCAAGGTCTCAAAGTAATTGCCCGAGACAATCTCGGCATCGAACATCTGCGCGCGCGGTCCCCCACGCCGACGTTCAGCGAAACGCTTCCCCCGGGCGTCCACGCCGGCGAAGATCTCATTGCGATCACGAAGTTCCGTATAGACGGGATGAGAGAAAGACGAATGGCCATCGTCGTCGCTCCAGACGGTGCCATTGCCGTGGGGGCCCGGATCTTTCACCAGCACCAGCCGGTCCGGGTTCGCTACCGGCAAGGGGCGCAGGAATACATGATCCGCCAGCGAGAAGATGGCGGTATTGGCGCCGATTCCCAGGGCCAGCGAAAGCACGGCCACGAAGGCGAAGAATGGCGAACGGGTTAAGGTGCGGAAGGCGTAACGAAGGTCGCTGAGCATCGCTTCCACCTTTGCACGTCCGCTGCCAATCTGCCCCGCTCAGCAAAATGAAGGATTCGCTGTGTTGCCGTCCCCGGAAGCTGTCTCAATCCCGGATCCAACCGTCCCACGAGCGGACACTCCCTGTGATCTAATTGACGGCAGAAGGCAACCGCATGAAACTGATCACAATGCTGTCGCTGCTGGCCACCCCCGGCCTCGCGCAGGACTCGCCGCTCGAGCATTTCGAAAAGAAAATTCGCCCAGTGCTCGCCACGCGTTGTTATGGCTGCCACAGCGCCCAAGCCACCACCTTGCAGGGTGGCCTGCGGCTCGATTCCGCCAAGGGCATTCGCGAAGGCGGCAACGCCGGCCCCTTGTCGGCGAGCCTGCTGCGTGCGCTCAGTTACCAGGATGCCGCGCTCAAAATGCCTCCTGGCAAGCCGCTGCCGCCGGAGACCTTGGCCGAGTTCGAAATCTGGATGAAGAATGGCGCACCGGTGACGGAGTCTGTGCCGTTGAAGCCGAAGAGCGAACGCCTGTGGTCCTTACTGACGCCTGTTGGGCATCCGGCGCCCGCCATCCAAGATACGAAGTGGCCGCGCACGGAAATCGATCGCTTCGTGTTGGCCAAGCTCGAGTCAAAAGGGTTGACTCCGCAAGCCGAGGCTGACCGTGCCACGCTGATCCGTCGTCTGTCGTTTGACCTTACC
>JBBQQS010000069.1:0-15175 GCA_038215525.1 Bryobacterales bacterium | reverse complement strand
CGCGTGCGGGTGTAGGCATAAGTGGTACCGGATGCGGTATCATGATAATGTGGCAACGGGCAAGGCATTGCAGCGGATGCGCATCCGCAAGGTCGGCTGGCGAATCGAAGAGCTCCTGTCCATTGCCGAGGAAAATTCGGTTAGCTGGCGGCGGCCTGGGAGCGGTGGCAGCCACGTGATCTTTAGTGCTCCCGGAGTCCGGGACATTGTTTCGGTGCCGGCGAAGCGGCCAATCAAGCCGGTGTACATCAAGCAATTCTTGGCGCTGATTGACGCCGTGAAAGGAATTACTATTCAATGAGTATTCGGAAGCGCGAGTTGAGCCTTTATCAGTTTACGGTCCGGCCCTTGAGCAAGGACGAGGGCGGCGGGTTTCTCGTGGAGTATCCCGACATACCGGGATGTATGTCGGATGGCGAAACCGTGGAAGAAGCGATCACCAATGGCCGCGAAGCGCTCCGCGACTGTTTGGACGTCTTCGCGGAGTCCGGACGCAAGATACCCAAACCAAGCGTTGAGGCCGCCCAATGGCGTCAACGTTTGCCGCGCAGCCTTTACGCAAAGCTGACGAAACAGGCGGAAAACGAGGGCGTGAGTATCAATAGTCTAGTGACCGCGATCATCGCCGAGGCCATTGGCGCGAAGCAAAGTCACTCTTAGCGGAGGGCTCTGGCTGCGCCCGCGGCCTCTGCCCGGGTGACCTGGGTCTTCGGGGTTAGGCACTCCAGCACGTGGCTGATGTAGGCCCGCTGGGATTTCACAAGGGAACCGCTTCGCGCAGTACTGCTTCCCGGCCGCTCGAGCAACTGCTCAAGGTCCGCGACCAGACTGCCGGGGAACCACGGGGTGGTTTCTCCGGTGATATCGACCAACAAGTCGACGTCGCTCTGGGCGTTTTCGTCTCCTCGGGCAACCGATCCAAAGAGGAGCGCGTTTCCGGCCCCATGCCGGGCAATCACCCGCAGGATCTCGTCGCGCTGTCCTTCGATGTCCTGTCGAACGCTCATCACTTAGCAGTCTATCGCTTCTCGCCTAGTGAATTCTGGAGATACCGGCCCCCCTGGTAGTCCAGCCCGTAAGCAGCGCGCCCGTGCCGGTGCAATGTGTGAGATCCTCTTAATCTGGGAAGCGCGACGCACAAGTGATCAAAATCGGCATACGATGGCCCGCGACATGGCTCCTGCTGGCGGCGACCCTTGCGGCGCAGCCTAAGGAAGGGGCGCAGCCAGCCGACGTGGGGCAGCCGATCATGCGCCACTACCAGCCGCGCCACGTCGGCGTCTCCCGCCAGGTCTGGAGCATCCTGCAGGATCGCCGTGGCGTGATGTACTTTGGCACCGGCTTCGGCATCTTCGAATACGACGGCGAAACGTGGCGCAAGATTGTCGTTCCGGGCACCACCGTCGCCCGGTCCTTGGCGATGGACGCGGCGGGCAAGATCTGGGTGGGCGCGGGTGGCGACCTGGGGTCACTCGAACCCGATGCGCAGGGCGCGCTCCAGTTCGTGTCGCTCAAGGCGAAGATCCCCGCCGAATATCAGAAGTTCAACGACATCTGGCAGACCCTATCGACGCCGCAGGGAGTGTACTTCCGCGCCCGGGAGCGGATCTTTCTGTGGGACGGGACCCGGATGCGGGTCTGGTCACCGAAGTCGCGCTTTGAAGCGCTGTCGATGGTGCGCGGCCGGCTCTACACCTCCCAAGCCGGAATCGGGCTGCAAGAGATCGTGGGCGACGAGTTGAAAGACCTGCCGGGCGGCGAGGCTTACAAAGATGCAATTCGTTTATTCCTGCATCCTTATGACGACCAGCGGATGCTCGTCTCCGCACGAAGCGGAAAGCTCAGCCTCTACGATGGCGCGAAGGTAACCCCGTTTCCCACCGCAGCGGATGACTACCTCGCTAAGAACGAAACCTACAACACGATGCTGCTGCCGGATGGCGCCATCGGTGTGACGACGCTGCGCGGCGGCGTGGTGATACTGGAGCACGATGGCCGCCGCCGGCGTCTGATTGAGGAGGGCCTGCCCGAGCCTGGCATCCTCTCTGCCGCGCTCGATCGCGAGGGCGCGCTTTGGCTGGGGCGGGGCGAGGGGATCACCCGGGTCGACATCGCCTCGCCCATCTCGCTCTTCGGCACCAGTTCCCCGAGCGACGTGCAGCGGCATGAAGGCACGTTCTACGCCTCCTACGCGAGTGGTGGCACCGCGCTGCGCAAGCTGGTGCTGGATCCCGGCACGGGCGTGTCGGTACTTGAGCCCGTGCCGGCTAAGTTCAACCAGGCCTGGACCCTGCGCTCGTACCCAGACCCGTTTGGCGCAGGCCCGTTTGGTAAAGTGCCGAATCAGCTCCTGGTGTGTACTTCGGACGGCGTCAAGATCATCCGGGGCAACGCAATTTCGGCCGCCGTGCCGGGCCTCGAAGGGCCGCTGGAGGCTTGCAACGGCTTGGCTGCGTCGACGGGTACGCCGGCCCGCCTCTATGTGGGCCACATTGCCGGGATTTCGTCCATCCGCTGGGACGGGCAAACGTGGCAAAACGAAGGACGCTTGCCGGACTTTAACTCCGCTGGCGCCTTTGGCCGGAACAATGAAGACCGCGAGGGGCGGCTGTGGGTAGGAGTACTGGGCGGCGTGATGCGCCTGGACGTTCCCGCCACCGGGATGCGAGACGCCCGCATGGTTCGCTTTGGCGAAAAAGAGGGCTTCGGCAAGAGCCTGCATGTCGTCCTGGGCGCGGCGGGGGAGATTTTCGCCTACCCCTTCGACGGGACGGAAGCAAAGCGCTGGGACCGCGCGAGCGAAAAATTCGTGCCCGACAATCGTTTCATCCTCCCGATGCAGGAAACGGGGGGCCGCGTCACGTTCAACGAACTGGAGAACGGCGACGTCTTTTCGTTGCACCGGACGCCCACCAGCCAGCGCCAGGGCATGTTCCGGCGGCAGGGGGATGGCAGCTATCGTCTGGAGGAAGCTCCCTACAGCCGACTTTCACCCTACAGTCTTTTCAGCGCGAGGATTCTGAACGGTACGCTTTGGCTCGGCGGTGACGCGCTGATTCGTTTCGATCCCCAGGCCGCTGTCGTGCGGATGCCGCCGCTCTCGGCGTTAGTGCGCCGCGTAACTCCGGGTACCGCGGAGCCCGTCTTTGGCGGCTACGGCAACTCCACGGCCAAGCTAAAGCCGGAGAATAACTCGCTGCTTTTCGAATTCGCCGCGAACACCTTTGGCGACAACGGCGAGACGGCCTTCCAATACCGGCTCGATGGCGCCGACGCTGACTGGTCCGCCTGGGTGCGCCAGCGCGAGGCGCGCTACAGCAACTTGTCGCCAGGCACTTATCGCTTCCATGTGCGGGCCCGGGCCCTGGATGGCCGGGTGAGCGAAGAAGGCTCCTACGGCTTCACCATCACGCCGCCCTGGTATCGCACGCCAATTGCTTACGTGGGCTATGGCTTGTCGTTTCTGCTGGCTTTGTTTGGCGCCAGCCGGCTGGTCGTCGGGCGGGAGCGGGCCAAGGCGGCGCAAGAGTCCGCCGCGCTGGAGGGCCAGGCCAAGGCGCTCGAGGCTACCGTGGCGGAGCGCACGCAGGAAGTCCGCGCCCAAGCCGCCGAACTCGCGGCCCAGCGCGACAGCATCGAATTGCTGAACGAGATCGGCAAAGAGATCACCGCCTCGCTCGATCTCGAAACCATCCTTTTCAAGCTCTACGAGCGAGTCAACCAGATCGCCGACGCCAGCATCTTCGGCGTCGGCCTCTATCAGCCGCAAGAGAGCCTGCTCACTTACAACCTGGCCATTGAGAACGGTAAACGCTACGCGCCTTATACGCGCAGCACGCTCGACAAGAACCAACTGGGCGTCTGGTGTATCGACCATCGGCAGGCGGTGCTGATCAACGACGTCGCCACGGAAACCACGCGCTACATCCCCTCCTACCAGCACATGGGCCGGCTGCTTGAAGACGGCAGTGAGGCCCAGGCGCCGCAGTCGATGATCTACCTGCCGCTCGTCGCGCAGGATCGTGTGCTGGGCGTCCTCAGCGTCCAAAGTTTTAAGAAAAACGCCTACGACGAGCATGACTTGACCCTGCTCGAGAATCTCGCCGCCTACACTACCATCGCGCTCGACAACGCCGGCGCCTATGCCCTGGTGAACGAGCGCGAACACGAAGTGCGCGAGCGCGCCGCCGAACTGGCCACCATCAACCGCATCACGCAGGCGCTCTCCTCGCAGTTGGACCAAGCCGGCTTAATCCAACTCGTCGGCGACCAGGTCCGCGAAGTCTTCCACGCGCCCATTGCCTTCGTCGCGCTGTTTGACCGCACGACGATGATGCTGCACTTCCCCTATGCGCACGGCGAGGAGAATGCCGTCTCCCGGCCGTTTGGGGAAGGGCTCACCTCGCAGATCATTCGCAGCGGTCAGCCGCTGTTGATCAACGAGGACATGGACGCCAGCCGCGCCCGCATGGGTGTGAAGAACATCGGCCGCAAGTCCGCGTCGTTTCTGGGCGTCCCCATCTCGGCTGGTGGCGAGAACGTGGGCGTCATCAGCGTGCAGACCACCGAGCAGGAAGGCCGCTTCACTGAGGCTGACCAGCGTTTGCTCAGCACCATCGCCGGCGCCGTGGGTGTCGCTCTGCACAACGCGCGCCTCTTCGAAGAGACGCAGAAAGCCCGCGCCATCGCCGAACAAGCCGACGCCGCCAAGAGCTCGTTTCTGTCCACCGTCAGCCACGAACTGCGCACGCCGCTCACGTCCGTATTGGGCTTCGCCAAGATCATCCGCCGGCGCCTGGAAGAGCGACTCTTCCCGCTGATCCCGGAGGATGACCGCAAGATCGCGCAGGCCAAAACTCAGGTGATCGACAACCTGGGCGTCGTGGTGAGCGAAGGCGAGCGGCTTACCAAGCTGATTGACGACGTGCTCGACTTGGCCAAGATCGAAGCCGGCAAGTTTACCTGGAACATGGAGCAAGTGGACGTTGCCGGCGTGATCGACCAGGCGCTGTCCGCCACGTCTTCGCTGACCGAAGCCAAGAAGCTCGAAGTGGTGCGCAACGTCCAGCCCGGGCTGCCCCAGGTGACCGGCGATCGCGACCGTCTGATCCAGGTGGTGATCAACCTGATCTCGAACGCCGTCAAGTTCACCGACGCGGGCTCCATCACCTTGTCGGCCCTGCTTCGCGAAGGCGCGCTGACGGTGAGCGTGAAGGATTCCGGCATTGGCATTACCGCCGAAGACCAGCCCAAGGTCTTTGAGAAGTTCAAGCAAGTGGGCGACACGCTCACCGATAAGCCCAAAGGCACCGGCCTCGGCCTGCCCATCTGCAAAGAGATTGTGGAGCACCATGGCGGCCGCATTTGGGTGGAGAGCCGCCCGGGGCAGGGCAGCACGTTCTCCTTCACGTTGCCGGTGGCGGGCGAGGTGGGTGGCGCATCGAGTCCGCGCTCGATCGACATCGAATCGCTGGTGCGGCAGTTGCGCGAGACCGTCGCCAGCCATTCGCCGCGGGAGAAAAGCATCCTGGTGGTGGATGACGACCCGCATATCCGCTCGCTGCTGCAGCAGGAGTTTGTCGAGGCCGGCTACGCGGTCCGTCTGGCAGAGGACGGCCGCCGGGCCCTGCAGATGGTGCGCGAAGAGCATCCCGGCCTGATCGTGCTCGACGTGATGATGCCAGAGATGAACGGCTTCGACGTGGCGGCGGTGCTCAAGAACGATCCGGTGACGATGGACATCCCGATCATCATCCTGTCGATCGTCGAAGACAAAGAGCGCGGCTTCCGCCTGGGGGTTGACCGTTACCTTACCAAGCCCATCGACACCGTGTCGCTCTTCCGCGAAGTGGGCACCTTGCTCGACCAGGGCAAATCGCACAAGAAGGTGATGGTGGTGGACGAGGACGCTTCCACCTTGCGCACCGTCACTGATGTCTTAGAGACGCGCGGCTATCAGGTGGTGGAGAGCAATGGCGCCGAGTTGTTCGCCAAGGCTGTATCTTCGAAGCCCGACATCATCATGCTCAGTTCGCTGCTTTCGAGTAACCAGGACGTGGTGCGCAGCTTGCGCTTTGAGAAAGGCTTAGAGAACGTGCTGTTTCTCATCTACCGGTAAAGGGCTATGAAGATACTGATTGTCGACGACGAACCGCACCTGCGCATGCTGATCCAGCAGACGCTCGAAGACCTGGAAGACGAGGGAGTCGAATTGCTGCTGGCCACCAACGGCGAAGAGGCGCTCGCTACGATTCAGGCCGAGTTGCCGAACCTGGTGTTTCTGGATGTGATGATGCCCAAGAAGAATGGCTTCGACGTCTGCCAGGCGGTGAAGAAAGAGCTGGGGCTCACCCAGGTGCACATCATTCTGCTGACGGCGAAAGGGCAGGAGTTCGATCGCCTGCGCGGCGAAGAGGTGGGCGCGAACATGTACATGACCAAACCCTTCGACCCGGACGCGCTTGTGGCGCAGGCGCGTGCGGTGCTGGGTTTGTAATGCCCCCTTTTTTGTGGGATGGGCCCCCTGGCCCGTCCGCGATCTTACCGAGCAGAAAATTGCCAGAGAGCAACGCACGTGGCTAACCTATCGCTCAAAGCCCTGCTCAGCCCCAAGACCGGCCTGTTGCCGGTGGTGCAATCTTTGTCGAAGGCGCTGGGCGATGGACTCGCCTTTGAGGACGCCGAGGGGCGGCTTCTTTGGGGCACTGCTACCGATTCCACCCGCACCCCCGTCAGCGACCTCGGTTACGTCATCGGTCCATCTCTTCCCGCCGCCGCACTGGCTGCGTTCCTGGAACACACCGCCGCCAAAGAGCAGGAGCGGCGCGCCTTGGCCGGCGAAGTGCTCCACCTCTACCGCGAAGTGAACCTGATCGAGCAACTCTCCCAGCAACTCGCCGCTTTGCTGGACTTCGCCTCCGTCGGCCAAGCCGCGCTCGACCAGGCGCGAAGGCTGATCTCCGCTTCCAGTGGCGCCTGCTTCATTCGCGAAGGCGACCACCTGCGCGGCGTGGCTTCGTTTGGTGACCCGGCCGTGATTGGCTTGCCCTTCGCCGAGTCCATTCTGGCGCGTGGATTGGCCGACATCGCCATGGATGGAGACTTCACCGTCATCGGGGCGCCCTTGCGCTCAAAGGGTGTCATCGCCCTGGCGCAAACGTCGGCCCACGCCTATACCAGTGCCGACGTTAAGCTGCTGAACACCATCGCCATGCAGACCGCCGCCGCCATCGAGAATGCCATGCTCTGCGTCGAAATGGTGGCCGCCGCGCGCGACCGCGAACATCTAGCCGCCTTGCAAAAGGAACTCGATACCGCCCGCACCATTCAGCACTCGCTGGTGCCCCGCATCTTCCCGCCCTTCCCCGAACGCGCCGACTTTGACCTGCACGCCCAAATGACATCCGCCAAAGCCGTCGGCGGCGACTTTTTCGACTTCTTCCTGCTGGACGACCATCGTCTCGGTCTGGTGATCGGTGACGTCTCCGGCAAAGGCATTCCCGCCGCTCTCTACATGGCCGTCACCCGTACCCAGATCAAGACCACGGCCTTGCAAGGCATGGCCCCGGACGCCTGCCTGCTCGCCGTCAATCAGGTGCTGGTGCGCGACAAGGTCTCCTCCATGTTCGCCACCTGCTTTTATGGCATTTTGGATACCCGCACCGGCCAATTCGACTATTGCAACGCTGGCCACAACCCGCCCTATCTGCTGCGCCTTTCCGGCGACGTCGAGCGAGTGCCGATCACCGGCGGCCTGCCCTTGGGCATGTTCGGCAAGCTGAAATGCGTCGCGGGCTCGGTGAGCTTGGGGCCCGGCGAAGCCATTTTTCTCTATACCGACGGCGTGCCTGAAGCGACCAATGCAGTGCTCGATGACTTTACCGAGGATCGAATGGCGGCGAGCTTGCAGGCCGCGGCGGGCTTGGCCCCATCCCCTTTACTCGACCACGTCACCCGCGATCTGGCGGAGTTTACCGCGGGCGCGCCCCAATCGGACGACGTGACGATGTTGGCGTTGCGCCGATGCTCATAAGTTATACAAAACAAGAGGGACGATTGCCGGCTTTCAATGGGCCGCGCCGTTAAAGCCGCACTTTCCTGCTATGTCGTTGATTGCAAGTGCTTTATCCAAAATCGGGGGCATCCACGCGCATCCCTGGGTTTCCCGGTAGGTGATAGAAAGAAAAACACTTAGGTCCCTTCAGAAAGCTGGCCCTCCAAAGCCGCCATGAACCTGGATTGACCGAAAAGGCGAGTCTAGTCGCTGCCACGTCGCATCCAAACCTCTTCATGCCCAATCGACTCGGCCACGAAGCCAGCCCCTACCTCCTCCAGCACGCCAACAACCCCGTCGACTGGTACCCTTGGGGCGAAGAAGCCTTCGAAAAAGCCCGCTCCGAAAACAAGCCCAACTTCCTTTCCATCGGCTACTCCACTTGCCACTGGTGCCACGTGATGGAGCAGGAGAGCTTCGAAAACGAGAGCATTGCCGAATGGCTGAATCAGCACTACGTGCCCGTGAAGGTGGACCGCGAGGAGCGCCCGGACATCGACCGCATCTACATGATGTTCATCCAAGCCACCACCGGCACCGGCGGCTGGCCGATGTCGGTCTTCCTGACGCCGGATCTGAAGCCTTTCTTCGGCGGTACCTACTACCCGCCGGGTGATCGCCAAGGCAAGCCCGGCTTCGGCTCTATCCTGCAACACTTGACGTCGGCCTGGGCTAATGACCAGAAGAACATCCTCGAATCTGGCGAAGCGGTACTCTTTGAGCTGCGGAAGTACGCTCAAGTCCAGGCCGTCGACGAAGGCGTGCTCGACCCGACGATCCTGAGCCAAATCCTCTTTCAGCAGTTACACGATAGCTTCGACCGCGACTTGGGCGGCTTCGGCACCAAGCCCAAGTTCCCACGCCCGGTGGTCTTCAACTTCCTGCTGCGGCACTTTCACTTAACCGGCGAGCCCGAAGCGCTCACCATGGTGACCAAGACGCTCGACGAGATGGCGCGCGGCGGCATCAACGACCAGATGGGCGGCGGCTTCCATCGCTACTCGGTGGACGCGCAATGGTTCGTGCCCCACTTCGAGAAGATGCTTTACGATCAAGCGCAACTGGCCGTCAGCTACCTGGAGGCTTACCAGATTACCCGCGAGCCGCGCTATGCCGCGGTGGCGCGCAGCATTTTCGACTACGTTCTCCGCGACATGACGGACTCAGCCGGCGGTTTCTACTCCGCCGAAGACGCCGACAGCGACGACCCGGCAAAGCCCGGCCATCATTCCGAAGGCGCCTTCTACCTCTTCACCTACGATGAGATCGCGAACCTGATTGGCGAAAAGGCTATGACCTGGTTCGCCTATCGCTATGGGTGCGCGCCCAACGGCAACGTCCACGACGACCCTCGCCAGGAGTTTGCGCGCCGGAACATCTTGTACCAGTCACGTTCGGTGGAAGAGACGGCGCAGCGCTTTGGCCTGCCCTTAACGGACCTTCAGCAAACCCTCTCCGACGCCCAAGCGAAGCTGATGGCGGCGCGCAAAATCCGCGTGCGGCCGGGCCTTGACGACAAAGTGCTCACTGCCTGGAATGGCCTGATGATTTCGGCTTTCGCCAAAGGGGCGATGGTGCTTGAGGAGCCGCGCTATCTCGCCGCCGCCCAACGCGCCGCGGCGTTTTTAAAGGACCAACTGCTGACCGCCGACGGCGTCCTGCTGCGCCGCTATCGCCAAGGCGCGGCCGCCATTCCTGGCTTCCTCGACGACTACGCCTGCTTCACCCAGGCCCTGCTCGATCTCCATCAAGCCGACTTCGACCCCCGGCACCTTGACCTCGCCCGCACCCTCGCCGACGACTTCCTCGATCTGTTCGAAGACGAGCACCACGGCGGCTTCTTCGCCACCACCGGCCAGGACGCCGATCTCATCCTGCGCATCAAGGATGACTACGATGCCTCCGAGCCCAGCGGTAATTCCGCGGCAGCCTGCGCCCTGGTGACGCTCCATGCCATCACTGATGACGCCCGTTACCGCGATGCGGCCGAGCGGCTCTTCCGTGCGTTCACTCCCCGATTAACTCAAGCCCCCAGCACCTTGCCGCAGATGGTGGCCGCGCTACTGGCCGCCCGCACTCCCCATCGCCAAGTGGTCTTCGCCGGCCCCTACGATGCCGGCTTCGTCCAGCACGCCCGCGCCGGGTTTGCCCCCTTCCAGAGCATCCTACGCGCCGAGTGGACCCCCGTCCCGATGCCGGCCATCGACGGCAAGCCCACGGCCTATGTCTGCCGAAACTTCGCCTGCCAACTGCCGGTTACGGAAAGCGCCGAATTGTCGGCCCTGCTTCAGGCAGGTTCGCCGCCGACTTAATTTTCTCGATCTTGCCGGGTTTCAGGTCCGTCACCCCCTCCGGCACCAGAAACTCGTTCGTCCTCAACACGCGCCAAGCTTGGCCGGGCGGCACGATGCCGAGTTCCAGCGCGACGTAGTAGCGAGGGCCCTGAAAGTAGGAGATCTGCAACTCGTGTACCCCGCGAGTGAGAACGGCACTGGCTTCGAGCTTCGAAGGCTGATGAATGCCGTCATTGTCGATCAGTAGTTTGCGATCCACCCGGAGTTTTGCCCCGTCATCGGATAAGAGCGTGAATGCGTACCTCCCCTCGTGCTCAATCCAGATCCGGGCCGCGTAGAGAATTGCGAACCACTCGAAGCGATCGGTCACCCCGGGAAAGCCCTGTTGAAAAGTCTGCGGCTGTACGTTGAGCTCGGTCGTATAGATGGCCCCGACGGGCTTGAGCTTTTCGAGGTTCGGGAGGAAATCCGTGTCCGGCTTGAGGTGATAGATTTGGCCGCGAAACCCCGATGAACTCACCACCGTGGTACCGAACGTCGGAGTCTCTTGGGCCGCCAGACAGGCGATCATCGAGAGGAACAGCCACATCATTCCCTATCCTGGTAGACTGGGGACTCAAGAGTCAAACCAATCATTTAGGAGATTATCATTCGCATGGAACGTCCCGGTGGAACTACGTTTAAAGGCAGCCCGCTCACGTTAGTGGGGCCCGAACTGAAGGCTGGCGATACCGCCCCCGATTTCGAACTCGTCAGCGGCTCAATGCAGCCTGTTACGCTCGCCGGTACCGGTTCCGGCGTCCGCGTTTTTAGCGTTGTCCCCAGCCTCGATACCCCGGTTTGCGACGCGCAGACCAAGCGTTTTAACGACGAGGCCGGCAAAATGCCCGGCGTCGAGATGTACACCATTAGCATGGACTTGCCCTTCGCCCAGAATCGCTGGTGCAATGCCATGGGCGTCGACAAGGTGAAAATGCTCTCTGACCACCGTGCGGGTAGCTTTGGCGAATCCTACGGTACGCTCATCAAGGAGTGGCGCATGGAGTCGCGTGCCATCTTTGTGGTGGGCAAGGATAACCAGCTTAAGCACGTCGAATACGTTAAGGAAGTCGCTGACCACCCGAATTACGAGGCCGCCTTGGCAGCCGCTACCGCCGCCCTCTAGACCTAGTCACAGCTCCCAACAGCCCGCCCCAAGTCATGCTTTCGAAGCGACTTAGGGCGGGCTTTTGCTTTCCGGATACCCTCAAATTTGGAGCCCCATACGATATTAAGAGGTGAGGAATAAATCCACGGTTCGCCGCCCAAAAAAGTGCCTGGCACTGCTCTATCTCATAGATTTAAAACACGTATACGACTCTCCGGTTCGTTTCGTCTTCTGCCGGGCTGTTCAACAAAAGTTTAATAGTTTCAACTATAATTTTCAGTAGCATTCACTCCTAGTTTTCGCTAACCTAAAATTCAAGCGTTAAGCGAGGTTACATGGTTCGTTCACTGTTAGTAAACTTCTTCATTTTCAGTGCAATTAGTTTTGCCCAGGCTCAAGTCATCCTAACCGGAAGAGTGGCCGACCCGCAGGGAGCTACCATCCCCGGCGCGAAAGTGAATGTCTACTCGAACGGCAGCCAGACTCCAGTCTCCACCCTGGCCGATTCCTCCGGTGCCTTTCGGTTCGTTTCGCTCATGCTGGGTTCGGCACTGGTCCAGGTGGATGCCGTGGGCTTTCGCAGCACTTCCCGAGCCATCCGTCTGGCCGGCACCCGGCAAGAGAACTTCCAGCTCGAACTGGCTGGCCTCAGCGGCTCCGTCGTGGTTACCGACTCGGGCGCTCCTCAGAGCATTGATCAAGCTACCAAAGCCATTACGGTCATCAGTGCCGAGGAGATCGAATCCCGCAACGAGTTTTCCCTCCCCGAAATTTTGCGCGCCACCCCCGGCGTCCAGATCCGCAACGCCGGAGGTCTCGGACAACTTACCCAGATCCGGATCCGCGGTCTGCGCCCCGATGCCACCGCCGTTCTGGTCGACGGGTTCCGCTTCCGTGACCCTTCCGCCATTCAGGGCGATGCCAGTTCGTTTGGCTCGAACCTCAACTTCATTAACGCCACCCGGGTGGAAGTGCTGCGTGGCTCGGGGTCCTCATTGTACGGCAGCAACGCCGTGGGCGGGGCGGTCAATATGGTCACCGACCCCGGCGGCGCTCCTTTCCATGGTCAATTGCAGGCCGAAGGCGGCGGACTTGGATTTTTGCGTGGCCGCGCCACGGTGGCCGGTGGTTGGCTCAAGAACCGGATGACCTACAGCGGCGGTTTCTCGCACGTGAATGTTCTGTCGGGCGTGGACACCAACGACCGCATGCGGTCTACCGGCGGGCAGGCTTTCCTCCGCTACGACCTTACCCCGAGGCTCAAACTCATCGCCCGCTTCTACGGCTCCGATGACTTCGTCCAGAACAACGTCAGCCCCACTACCGCTGGAATTCCCGGCGCCAACTTTCCGGCTTCCGGCGTTATCATTGGCGTCCCGCTCGCCCCGGACCAGGTGGCGAACCTCAACGCCGGCCGCCCCGTCAACTATGGCAATGCCACTTACATTCCTGGTCGCGACGACCCGGACAACCGCCGTGCCTCGCGGTTCGCCACGTCGGCCTTTCGTGCGGAACAGGTTTGGCGCTCAGTTACTTTGCAAGGAAGTTATCAACACCTCGTCACCAACCGGTTTTTCGCCAGCGGCCCCGCCGGCGGGGGCTTCCAGCCGGCGGCCACGAGTATCACCCGGCCCGGCGGAACCACCGACATCGTCGATGGCCGAGTCACGCTGCGTCCTCTGCACCAATACCAACTTACAGCGGGCTACGAATTTGAACGGGAACAGTATATTGACCGGCAGAACAACGGTCTCCCCGCTCCCCGCGCCATCGTCACCCGCAGTGACATTCGCCAGACCTCAAGTGCCGCCTTTATGCAGCATCAAATTACCTTACTGCGCGATCGTTTGCAGATCCTGGTTTCGGGCCGCGTGCAGGCATTTCAACTGGCCACGCCGATCTTCGAATTTACGGGCACCGCCAATAACTATAACCGCGCGAAGCTAGCCGCGCCGCCTCGCTCGCTCACGGGCGACGTCTCCGCCGGCTACTTACTTCCGAAAATCGGCACCAAGCTGCGCGCGCATTTTGGCAATGCCTACCGTGCCCCCGCGCTCTTTGAACGCTTCGGTGGCGGTTTCTCGAATAACCCCACCACCGGATTAGTGAGCTTCTCCGCTTTCGGTGATCCGCGTCTGGCTCCCGATCGCTATAATGCCTTCGACTTCGGCTTCGACCAATACCTTCTGCGCGAACGCTTCCGGCTCTCGGCCACTTACTTTTACACGCGGATTCAGCAAGTGACGGCCTTCGATTCCAGCGGCGTCATCCGCCCGGCCACCGATCCTTTTGGCCGCAGCTCTGGTTATATCAATGGCGCGGGCGGCATCTCCCGCGGGGTGGAACTGGGAGTTGAGGCTCGGCCGCTACGTTCGCTCACGCTCAATGGCTCCTACACTTACACCAACGCGGCGAACGACCGCGACATACAAGTGGCCGGTTTCTGGCGCGCTCTCACCATTCCGAAACATACGGCCTCGATCGTAGTTTCTCAGCGGATTGGCAAACGAGCGGACGTGACGGTCGATCTATTCCGTTCTTCCTCGCACGATATTTCGTTCTTTGCCGTAAATCGCTCCCGGCCCTTCATCTTGCCGGGCTACACCAAGGCCGACGTGGTCGCTGGGTACAAGCTGTGGCAGCGGGACAATGGCACGCTGAAGGGCTATGTGAAAGTAGAGAATTTCTTCAACCGCCCCTACTACGAGAACGGGTGGCGTTCTTCGCGGGCCTGGGCGATCGCGGGCTTATCCTATAGCTTCAACTAACGTGCGCTACTTACTTTTCATTTGCTTTGTCGTCGCCGTCAGTGGCGAAGTCAGAATCGGCATCATCGGTGACCAAACCAGCACCGATTCGATGGACTCGGCGTATCGCACTCTGGCCGATGGCGTGGCCGCGCTGAATCAGCGGCGCCCGCACGTCGTCTTGCACACGGGCGACTTACTCGAGAGCGTTAAGTATCCCAGCGCCACGCCCCCAGAAGAATTTCAGGCGCAGTTTACCCGGGCGACGAGTATCTTGGGCCAGCTATCCGCACCCTGGTTTCTTACCGCCGGAGACCACGACGTCAGCGCGCCCTACCACCAGCCGGACGAAACCCATAACCGTCAGCTCTTCCAGTCGCTTTATGCGCCGGCCAAGGAGCATCTCTATTACAGCTTCAATCAACAGGGCTATCACTTCGTCGCACTAAATTCGCAGGAATTTCACAATACTGACAGCCGGTGGGGCACCACCTTCCGCGCTCGGATCTCCGACGAGCAGATGGCTTGGCTACGGGCCGACCTTGAGCAGCATCGTCGCGCCAAGGGCATCATCGTATTTCTGCATCAGCCGCTCTGGTATCAGTGGAGTAACTGGGCACCCGTTCATGAGTTACTCCGGCAGTACCGTGTCCGGGCCGTGTTGGCCGGACATTTTCACTACAACCAAGACGAAGGTTTGCTCGACGGGATTCGCTATCTGGTGGTAGGTGCCGCCGGCGCGATGACCAAGCACGGCAGTGCCGGCGCCGGCGATTTGCACCATGTGACGCTACTGCGCCTGGAGGGCCGCCGGCTGGAGGTGGAACTGATTCCCCTACGTGCTGCTGGACCGCGGCGGTTTTCCAGCCGTCGAGATATGGACCGCGTGCAGGCGCTAGCGGTCAATTTCAGTAACCTATTCGCCGACACCACC
>JBBQQS010000068.1:0-15201 GCA_038215525.1 Bryobacterales bacterium | reverse complement strand
ACTTGAGCGATCACCAGGGCGCGGCGCAGGTTGAGCTTGCCACCCACTTGGTGCTCGGCGCGCTTTAAGGCCTCGCCGGCCTTAACGCGGCTGGCGCGCCAAGCGGGTAACAGGCCGACCAGCACCGCGGAGGCCGTGGCGAGGGCGGAGGCATAGGCGAGCAGGCGCCAATCGGGCGAGATGTGGAAGGCAACGGGCACGGGCAGATTGTCGAGCGTCACTTGGCTGATGAGGCGGGTGAGCAGCAGGTTCAGCAGCAAGCCGGCGACGGTGCCCAGGATCGCCAGCAGCAGGCTTTCGGTGAGCAATTGGCGCAGCAGGCGAGTACGTCCCGCGCCCAAGCTGGCGCGGACGGCGAACTCCTGCTCCCGGCTGGAAGCGCGGGCGAGTAACAGGCCGGAGACGTTCAGGCAGGCGATGCCCAGCAGCAGGGTGACCACCAGCATGAGCATGCCGAAGAAGAGCGAGACCTCTCTTTCGGAAGTGAGGCGTTCGAGGCCTTGCAATAAGCCGAGGTGAAGGTCGTTGGCGTATTTAGAGTCGCGTTGGGGCATGGCGAGGTCCAACGAAGCGGCGAGGGCTTTCAGGCGTTCGCGGGCGGCGGGCAGGGAGATTCCGGTGGGCAGGCGGAGGTAGAGGCGTAGGAAAGTGTCTTCACCTTGGACGACGGTATAAAGATCGGGCGCGAGGCCCATGCCGAAGAGGGTGCGATGGTCTTCGGGCAGCAGGCCGATGACGGTATGGGGGCGGCCGTCGAGGATTAGTGAGCGGCCGATGATGGCGGGGTCGGCGGCGAGTTTGGCTTGCCAAAAACGATGGGTGACGACGGCGACATCGCGGTCTCCCGGTTGAAGGCCGCGGCCGAGACGGACCGGGATCCCGGCCATTTGGAAGAGATTGTCGGTGCCGCGGACGGCGAACAGGCGCTGGGTTTCGTCGCCGAGACGCCAGTTGAGGTCATAGTCCTCGCGGAGACCGGCGAGGCCGGGGAAGGCATTGGCTTCGCGCAGGAATTGCACCTGCTGCAGGCCGATGTGACTGCTACCGCCCAGGCGAGCCGAGGCGAGCGTGCCGGCGTCGCGGGCGGAAGGCGCATTCATGAGCGCTTCCATCGTCAGGCTGAAGATGGCGGTGTTGACGCCGATGCCGAGGGCGAGCGACAGGACGGCGACGGCCAGGAAGCCGGGCTCGCGGCGAAGGGCGCGGGCGGCGTAGTGGAGGTCCTTGCCGAGGTCCTCGAGCCAAGGGAACTGCCAGGCGGCGCGGGTATCTTCGGCGGCACGCGTAAGAGAGCCGAACTCGCGGCGGGCTTGCTGGAGCGCTGCGGCGCGGGGGAGTCCGCCACGCTCGAGTTCGTCCGCGCGTTCTTCCAAATGGAAGTGCATCTCTTGGTCGAGGTCAGCGTCGAAAGCGGGCCGGCGTTTGAGTTTGCGTAGGAATTCCATGGTGGTTAGGCGTGGTCCAGCACGAGTTCGATGGCGCGGACCATGCGGCGGAAGTCCTGGTCTTCCTGCGCGAAGCGGGCGCGGCCTTCGGGGGTGAGTTGGTAGAAACGGGCCTTGCGGTTGCTCTCAGAGAGGCCCCATTCGGCGGTGAGCCAGCCTTTGACGAGCATGCGATTTAAGGCCGGGTAGAGCGAGCCTTCTTCGATGATGAGGAATTCGCCGGAGGACTCTTTGATGCGCTTGGCAATGGCGTAACCGTGAAGGGGGCCGAGGGCGAGGGTCCGCAGGACGAGGAGGTAGAGGGTGCCGGGGAGAAGGTCTGGAGTCATGCTTTCCTTGTCTAGACTAGGTATAGTCTAGACAAGGGAGACTGTCAAGAGCCTACCAGCGGAATTGGAGACTGACGTAGGCGTTGACGCCGGCGGCGTCCATGCCGGAGCCGTGGACGCGGTAGTTGCGGTCGAGGAGATTTTCGAGGGCGGTCATCAGGTGCCAGTGTTCGCCGAAGTCGCGGCCGCCGCGGAGGTCGAGGCGAAGCCAGCCGGCGGTGCTGGTGAAGAGAGGGACGCGGGCGGTGGTGGTGCCGACGACACGGTCCTGGATTTGGGCGAGAGTTTCGCCAGTGGCGCGGAGGCGGTCGCCATCGCGGAGGGCTTCGGCGCGGGTGCCGGCAAAGAAGGAAGCGATGTCGGCGCGGGCGCGGGAGGCACCGATGCGTTCGTCGTCGAGGTCGCCGCCATTCAAGCGGCGTTGGGCGCCCATGGCCATGCCGGCGCCTTCGATCCACCAACGGCGGCCGCCATGGTAACGAAGCGTGACACCGCCTTGTTGGGGTGGCAGGCGGCGGATGTTGCGGTTGGGGTCGAGGTCGCGGCCGGTGATCCAACTGTAGTGGGCGGAGGTGGTCCAGCGCCAATTCCAGTTCCACCGGAAGCTGGACTCGACGCCCTGATAACGGGCGCGGCCATCGTTGACGAAGGCTTTGACCGCGCGGGGGTCAATGGAGGTGGCAACGGCGACGACGCCTTGGGCGGCTTGGGCGGCGGTGGGCGTGATGCGGGAAACGGCCTGGCCGGCGAATTGGGTGGGGACACTCGCGTTGGGGAAAAGGAGGGTGCGGCGGACAATGGGATCGGCCAAATGGGCGGAGAAAAACTGGGCGCGGGCTTGCCAGCGAGTGCCCTGCCAGCGCCAGCCGGCTTCGTAGTTGCGGAGACGCTCGGGGGCAAGGGTGGTAATAGGACGGCCGAGGGAGAGGGCGCCTTCGCCAGCGGAAGCGCCGAGGAGTGCGCCGGCGGGCACGGCTTCGGCGGCGGGGATTTCGTAGCCCAGATCGTTAAGGCCGACGGCGCCCAAGTCGTTGGCGTTGGGGGCGCGGAAGCCTTTACTGACGATGGCGTGCAGGGAGAGGCCCTTGGCAATAGGGCGGCTGAGGGCGAGGTTCCAACTGGTATCGGCGAAGGTTTGGGAGGAGTTGGCGACGCCGAAGCCGGCGCTCGAAGTGGTATTGGAGGCGATGCGGGTAAAGCGGAGGGCGCCTTGGAGACGCCAGCCGCGCCATTGGAATTGGTCCTGCAGGAAGGCGCCGCCGGTGCGGTAGGTTTGGCCATTGGGGAAGAGGGGGCGGGTGGAGACGTTGTTCACCTGGCGGCGGGCGGTGATGCTTTCGTCGTAGAGTTCGCCACCGAAGACCAGGGCTTGCCAATGGCCGCGATGGGTGCTGGCTTGGCCGGCATAGCCACGGGAGATGACGCGATTCTCCTCGACAGTGAAAGGATCGGCGAGGCGCAGATTGCGTCGGCGGACACCATCCCGCTGGGCGTTGACGGAGAAGGTGCCGGAGAGCGAATCGAGCCAGCCCCAGGCGATGCGCTCGTAGCGGAGGTAGCCAAACTGGAGTTGCTGGGGGGTGAGGTCGAAAGTGAGGCGGCCTAGGCCGCCGGCAAGGTCCTTGTAGTTCTGGACGCCGGTCTGGGCGCTGTGCTGATACCAGGCGGTGAGGCTTTGGTTGGCGGTGGGGCGAAAGGCGAGCTTAGTTTGGGCGCCGGTTTGCGAGAAGCCAGTGCCGGGCTGTCCGTCGTAGCCGGCGGCGCGGATTTGGTCGGGGTTGAAGCCGAGGAGGCGGCGGAGGACGTTGCGGGTATCGACACCGCCGCCGGGCCGGAGATCGTCATGGCGGCGGGCGCTGCCGCCCAGGAGCCAGGCGAAGCGAGGTTGGCCGAGCATCAGGTTGGCAGCGACGCCGGCGGAAAGGTCAGCCGAGGCGCCGAAGAGGCGGAAGTCGCCGTGAATGCCAGAGTCGTAGTCGACGGGCGGGGTGAGCACCTGAATGGCGCCCCCGAGCGCGTCGCTGCCGTATTGGGCACTGGCAGGCCCGAGAACGGCTTCGATACGGCTGGCTTGGGAGGGCTCGACCCAAGCGAGGTATTGATTGGGGCCGGAGCGAAAGGTGGAGTTATTGAAGCGCACGCCATCGAGGAGGTTTAAGACCTGATAGCCGGTGAGGCCGCGCAGAAAAGGAGAGGCCTGGGCGGTGGATGTCTGCTGGATGACGACATTGGGGGCGCCTTCGAGAAGCTGGGCGATGGTTTGGACGGGGCGGGAGGCGAGGTCATCGCGGGTGGCGACGGCGTTGATACTTTCGCCCTCGGCTTCCACCATGCCGCGTTGTGCGGTGACATTCACGGAGGTGGGGCGGGTGAGTTCGATCCGGAGGGGACCTTCATTGGGCAGGCGCAGCGTGTAGCTTGCGAAGCCGGTGGCTTCCAGGCGCAGGAACAGACCGGCGGCGTTGGGGGGCGCGAGTTGGAAGCGGCCCTCAGCATCGGTCGTAGTTTGCGTAAGCACCGCGCCTTGGGGCGTTTCGAGGGTGATTCGGCAGCGTTCGACGGGCTGGCCGCCAACTCCCGTGACGATACCGTCGAGCGCGCTTAAGGGCAAGGCGAGGAGAAGGATTAAATGGCGCATGGGCGAGTCTTTTCATTCGAGCATAGTCCGATGAACGGCGGATGAAAGAGAGTCCGAAAAATTTGTCGCGTGATTGACAAGGAATCGAAACCTGAAGGCTCTATACTAGCCGGTATGCGAAAACTTCAGTTGGCCTTGGGATTGGTACTGGTGGCGTGGCAAGGGATGGCCCAATCGACACTGGGCGTGATTCTGGGCACGGTGACCGACCCCACGGGGGCGAGCGTGGCCGGGGCCAAAGTGCGCGTGGTGAGCTTGGGCGAGAACACGGCCCGCGAGGCGACGGGCGGCGGCGATGGTAGCTACGAATTTCAGAACGTGAAGCCGGGCCGGTACTCGGTGGAGGTGACCAAGCAGGGATTTCGCACTTTCCGGATCGCCACGGTGGGCATCGAATCGCGGCAGACGCTCAGGCTGGATGCGCGGCTGGAAGTGGGCGATGTGTCGCAGCAGGTGGAAGTGACGGCGGATGCGGGCGTGATTGCGACCGATACCGGGGCGGTGTCGTCGAGCTTGACGCCGGAGAAGGTGGCGTCGCTGCCGGCGAATTTCCGGGCGAGCACGAACACGACGCCGTATAGCCTATTGCAGACTTTGCCCGGCGCACAGGCCGATAACGGTGGCGGCTTGGCGATCCAGGGCGGGTTGCCGGCGCAGAGCGAGTCGAGTTCGGACGGCATTTCGATTACCGGCGTGACGGGGAATAGTCCGAACCGGAATTTGTTTCCGTCGATCGAGTCGATTGGGGAGATTCGCGTCCAAGGCGTCGGAAACGCGGCGGAGTTTGGGCAGCCGGGCGATATTACGATTATTTCAAAGGGAGGCAGTAACGACTTCCACGGGGCCCTGTTTTGGTACCACCAGAATAGAGCGCTGGACGCTTTGACTTTTGGGCAAACGCTGCTGCCATCGAAAGTAAGTAATAACTTTGGCGGCACGATTGGCGGCCCGGTGCGGATTCCGAAAATTTATAATGGCGCAAACAAAACGTTCTTCCACTTTACTTGGGAGAGCTTGCGTTTTCCGCGGCAATCGACGGTGGCGAATACCCTACCGACTGACCGTTTGCGCAATGGCGACTTTAGCGCGGAGGGCGTGACGGTGCGCGACCCGGCGACCGGCCAGCCGTTCCCGGGCAATGTGATTCCGGCGAGCCGGATCAATCCCGTGGCGCGGGCCATTATTCCTTTCTACCCGAAGATCAACGTCGGCGATGGCACGCGCCGAACCGTGAATAACTTTATCGAGAACCGGATTGCGAATATTGAGTCGAATCAGTTTGACGTGCGGGTGGACCATACGATTAACACGAGCCACAGTGTTTTCTCACGGTACACGTGGAAGAAGAATCCCACGCTGAATCCGAATAACTTAAGTTTGCCTTCGGATACGAACAATGCCGACCATCAACAATTAGTGGGTCATCACACCTGGACTATTCGGCCGAACCTGATCAACGAAGTGACGGGCGGTTATACGAACGCCGAGAGCCGCACGGAGTTTCCCTTCGACGGGCAGGCATTTACGAATAGCTTGAACCTAAAGGATATCCAACGGGATATCTTCTTCAACGGTCTGCCGAATTTCGGCATCGATCAATACCAGGGGTTCAACAAGGGCCGGCCTGGTTTTAATATTTCGCGGAGTATTCAATTTTTCGATAACCTGATTTGGACGCGCGGCAAGCACACTTTCAAGTTTGGCGGCGATATCCGTAACTTACAGGCGAAGAGCGCCTTGGGATTTACCACGGGCAACAATTACGGCGATTTTTCCTTTAACGGCACCTTCAGTGGTAATTCCTGGGGCGACTTCCTGCTGGGCACGCCGGCTTCGAGCCAGATCGCGGTGGTCTCCAGCGATAACGACGGCCGCGCGACGCACTATAAGTTCTACGCGCAGGATAGCTGGCGGATTACGAACAAGCTGACGCTGGAGTACGGCGTGCGCTGGGAACTCCATCCCGGTTACTACGACGCGGGCTTTAACATTGCCAATTTCGACCGGACGGTGCCGCGCACGGGCCGCGTGGTGATTATGAGCGACCCCAAGGCGCGCACCTTAGTGGCGCCGGGGGCAATTACTTCGTTTAATGGCTGCCCCGGCGCGCCGATCAACGGCATCCCCTGCACGCCGATCGTGACGGCGGCGGAAGCGGGCCTGCCGGAAGGGCTGCGCCAGAATTATTACACGCAGTTTCTACCGCGCGCGGGCTTCGCCTACCGGCTGAACAATAAGACCACGATCCGGGCGAGCGCCGGCTTGTATAACATGATCACGCTGGGCAGCGTGTTCTTTTCGCTCACCGGCACCGTGCAAAGCGACGTGCGGTTCTTCAACAACGTGGGCACCGATGGCCGGCCGGTCTTCATGTTGCCCGATACGCGTACGCCGGGCAGCGGCATCCGCGCCGGGTCAGTAGGCAGCTTTGAGTTCCGGACGGCCAACCAGATCGACTTCCGGCCGCCGCAAATGACGCAATGGTCGACGACCATCGACCGGCAGTTGAGCCGCGAAACCGGCCTGCGCTTGAGCTACATCGGCAACAAGAGTTCGCACATGCCTTGGGCGCCGGACTTGAACCAAATGCTACCCGACACGCGTTTCTTCTCGCAGCGCCCCAACACCGACCGGCCGTTCCCCAACTGGGGACTCATCTTCAGCCGCGACGCGGGCGCCAACACCAATTACCACTCGCTGCAGGCGGAAGTGAATCGCCGCTTCGCGAAGGGCCTTTCCTTCACGGGCGCCTATACTTTCGTTAAGGCGTTGGGCGACAACGCAGGCCCCGCACCGAGCGGTTTTGCGGGCGAAACGGGTGGCGGACGGGTGACGAATTCTTACAACCGTCGCGGTGACCGCGGCGATGTCTATGCGTTCCGCCGTCATCGCGCACTGTTGAACCTGGTGTACGAACTGCCGTTCGGCAAAGGCCGGATGATGATGAGCAACGCCAACCGGATGGTGGATAGCATCCTGGGCGGCTGGCAGCTTTCGTCGATCGTCACCTTGCAGAGTGGCCCGTTCCTGACGCCGACGGTGAGCGTGGGCGATCCTTCGGGGACGCTCGCCTCCAGCCGCGGGGCGCAACGGCCGGACCGCGTTGGAGCGGCCAACGGCAGCCTCGCCAATCCTACGGCGACGAGTTGGCTGAAGCGCTCGGACTTCTTCTGCCCCGGTCGCGCGTCCGGCGCGGCGAATCAGTTCGATTGCCTGGTGGGCGTGGCCCCCGGGCGCGACATCGCCCCGATCGGGCGCTTCGGCAACTCCGGCGTGGGCATCGTGAATGGCCCCGGTACGTTTGGCTGGAACCTGGGCTTGATGAAGCAAGTGAGGCTGACGGAGAAGGTCTCGTTCCGGGTGGAAGGCAGCTTTACGAACGTGCCCAACTGGAACAATCTGGGTGACCCGGTGAGCAACGTCAACGACAGCGCCTTTGGCATAATCCGCGGCGCGCGGGGCGTCGACTTTGGGGGCGGCCGGACGGGCCAAGTAGGCGCCCGGCTGCAGTTCTAATAGCATCGAACTTCGTTACCCGGTCCGCCCCACCGCCCCACCGCCCCACCGGCCGATAAGCCCATCACGCCAACTTTGCTGGGGTTGAGATTCCATTCGGCGGCGCGGGAGCGGGCGAGTCGAATGGCGCGTTGCACGTCAGCGAAGGCGTGCGCAGCCAGTTACTTCGGACTTGCCAACGTGGGCTTCGGAGCCAGGCGCGCCCTGGGGCCAGAGTGCAACGGGAGAAGGGCGGTAAGGTGCATAGCGGCGCACTAACTTTATCAGCCGCCGCCGGCAAGGAGCAACTTTTGCGGCCATGGACAGGGATGGTATATACTTCATAAAGATTTTTTTCAATAAGGGGATCGTTGCCATGGAAAAGATGCTAGCCATTGCGATGCTAGGCGTGAGTTTTTTGCCGGCGGTTTACGGCCAAGGGGTAACTGGCCAATTATCAGGAACAGTGGTGGACTCATCGAGTGCCGTGCTAAGCGGGGCCAAGGTCCGGCTGACGGTGGACGACTCGAAGCAGGAGCGCAACTTCACCACCGCGGCTAACGGGGCGTTCTTTTTCACCGGCTTGATCCCTGGCAAGTACACGCTCACGGTGGCCATGCCGGGCTTTAAGACCTATTCGCAGAAGAGCATTCTGATCGGCGCGCAAGAGCGCGTGGATTTGAATTCGGTGGAGCTCTCCGTGGGCGACATTACGACGACCGTGGAAGTGACGGCGGGCGCAGTGCGCGTAGCGACGGATAGTTCGGACCGCGCGATTTCCATCGGGCTGCGGCAGATTGAAGATACGCCAACCCGGGGACGCAACCCGCTGTCGTTGATCATGACCCTGCCGGGCGTGCAGACGGTGGCGTCGAACGATTTCCGCGGCTGGTCCGGCGGAGGCATTCCCGCCGTGAACGGCGGGCGCACGGGGCAAGTGATCTTGAACCTGGACGGCGTGGCGAGCCAGGATTCCGGCAACTTGAACCCCGGCTATTTGTCGCCCAGCATCGACGCGATCAGCGAAGTGAAGTTACTGGTTTCAAATTACACCGCCGAGTACGGTGGGCGCACGGGTGGCCAACTTACTTTCACCATCAAGAGCGGCACGCCGCAATTTCACGGCACGGCTTTCTATTACTGGCGGCATGAGATGTTTAACGCCAATGAGTTTTTCAACAACAAGCTGGGGATTGCCAAGCAGCGCTATCGGTATCAGAATCCGGGCGGCACCATCGGCGGCCCGGTGATCATCCCGGGAACGAATTTCAATAAGAGCCGCCAGAAGTTATTCTTCTTCTTCTCGGCCGACTATCTTCGAAACAAGAATCGGATCGACAATACGTTCACCATGCCGTCGGTGCTGGAGCGCCGCGGTGACTTCTCGCAGACCGTTACTACCCAGGGCGTGCGGGTCCCGATTTTCGATCCGGCGAATAACCAGGTCCCTTTTGCCGGCAATATCATTCCGGCCAGCCGCTTTAGCCCCGCCGGGGCGGCGATGTTGAACTTGTTCCCACAGCCGGATGACCGGGGGCTGGGCCTGGATCCGACGGGCAACCGGCAATTCAACTTCCGCGCGATTCTGGCGCAGTCGCGTCCGAACCAGGATAAGGTGCTGCGCTTCGACTACAACCCGACGTCAAAAATCAATACTTATTTGCGGTTGATTCAGGACTATCAGGCGGTGGACGGCTATGCGGGCACCGTGGGCCCGGCCGGTGGCGCCTGGGGACAGTTTCCCCATAGTTACAATGTAACGGCGGCCGGTGCGGTAGGCACGGTGATCTACACGGTATCGCCGACGATTATCAATGAAACCACCTGGGGAGTGAATCGTGGCAAGCAAGGCGTGAACCCACTGGACGACGTAACTTCCACGGCTACGGGCGGTACCAAGACTTACGCGGATAACCTGTTGCCCCTGAAGGGAACCAACGGACAGACGATCCCGTTACCGCGAATCTTTAGAGGCAGCAACTCGCAGAATTTGCTGCCGCAGGTGAATTTTGGCTTCCCGTCCGGATTTTCGGCGCAATCGGCGGGCCAAGGCATTACGCGCGCGCCGTCGTTCGGGCATGACAGCCGGTGGCCGTTTGTGGGCACCGATACCGTGCAGTCGATTACGAACAAAACCTCTTGGATTAAGGGTCAGCACACCATCAAGGCGGGCCTCTACATCGAATTGATGGCGCGCATTGTGAGTGTGTTCTCCACTTACAATACCGCGGGTTCTTACTTCTTCGGTTCGGACCGGGCCGCGGCCAACGACACCGGCTATCCTTACTCGAACGCACTGCTCGGCACGATCTTCGCCTACGGCGATGACAACAAAAAGCAGGTGAATCATGCGCGCTATCAACAAGTAGAATGGTTTGTGCAGGACACCTGGAAGATTGGCCGGCGTTTGACCATCGACGCGGGCCTGCGCTTCCACCGCATGGGCGACCTGTATTCGGATCGCGGTACGTTGGGCTTCTTCAACACGCCAGACTACAGCGCCAGCAAGTCCGGCCAGCTGCTATTCCCCGGCTTGGAGAATGGGCAGCGGGTGGCAGTAAATCCGTCAACGGGGGCGACATTCCCGTTTGTACGGCAGGGGACCTTTGACACCGCGTCTTACCCGGCAAACGGAATTCCCTTCTCTGGCATTAAACAATACGATAGCCGTTTCTTCAAGGTGCCGCCGATTCAGTTGGCTCCCCGCTTCGGCTTTGCGTGGGACGTTTTCGGCAACGGCAAGACCGCCATGCGCGGCGGCTTCGGAGTAACCTCCGGCCGAAATTGGACCGTGGATAACATTGGCGCGACGGGCGCCGGCGTCGGCCCGTTAGCCGCGCCGCCCAACTTCCAGGCGCCGGTGATTCTCTACACCGACTTCAACACCCTGGCTAACGCGCAGACCTTCTTCACGCCGCAAAGCGTACTGGGTGGATCGCAGGACCAGAAGACGCAGACCACTTACAACTGGAGCTACGGCATTCAGCACGATATCGGCTGGGGCATGATTATGGACGTATCTTACGTCGGCAACTCCCTGCGCTTCGGCTACGGGCAGAACTACGACTTCAACGCCGTGCGGCCGCTGACGACGTGGACCCCACAGGGCGGCGCCGTGCAACGGTTCCGTGACCCCACCACCGCCGCCGGCTTCTATTCCACCAACCTGATTCGCTCGATGGTGGGATTTAGCGGCTTCGGCGCCATTCCGTTGTGGACTTACAACACTACGAGTAACTACCACGCCTTGCAGATGCAGTTGAATCGCCGCTTCGGAAAGCTGCAGTGGAATGCGAATTACACATGGTCTCGCACGACGGTTTACGAGATCGGCCAGGGTACACAGTGGGTGGATAATAATCTGGTAAAGAATGTGGTGAACCGCCCCCACGCCGTAAACTTCAATATGGGCTACGAATTGCCGCGAGCCAGCCAACTGTGGGCCAACTGGTTTACCAAGAGTGCGCTCGACGGGTGGAAGGTGAGTGGCAACGGCGCCATTTTCTCCGGCAGCCCTTACACGGTTGGCTGCGGGGCCATCAATCAGCCCGCCGGCTACTGGACGGGTACGCCCACTGGCGGCATTCCGTTCCGCTGCCAGATGGGGAATGACGTGTATCTGCCGGCGGGCCAGTTTCCGTCGCGCACGGAAGACCCGAAACTGCAAGTGCCCTTTAATCAGGCCAACTTCACGTTGCCGGCGATCAACTCGTTAGGGATCGGCAACACGCCGCCCGCGCTGCGCTATGGCCCGGGGCTCTTCAACCTGGATCTGTCGATGGCGAAACAGTTCCGGCTGGGCAACGTCGAAAGCCGGACACTCGAGATTCGGGCGGAGAGCTTTAATACCCTGAATCACTTTAACCCGAACAATCCGAATACGACGTTGACTTACAACTTCCTGACCGGAGCGCAAAACAACGCGGCCTTCGGAACGATTGGCGGAGCCCAGGTGAACTCGCGCCGCATTATTCTTTCGATGCGGATTCGGTTCTAAAACGTAAAGCGCATTTGTAACTCGAGCCGCCGGTTGTTGGCCGATTCGGAAAAGGTAGTCCCGACCGGAACAGCCGAGCCGGCGGCTTGATTCGCCTGGCCGAAAAGGGGCGAGGTTAAGTTACCGATAATCGGGCCGGGGTTGGTGTGGTTGAGTAAGTTGCGGACGGACATGCCGATGGTGATGTTGTATTTCCGCGAAGTCCTCGCGCCGCCCTGGGCAGTGCCGGTACCGGCCGCAAAGACGCCACCTGTGGCCGCACGCTGTTCGCCTCCGCCGGGGATATTGGTGGGAGCTTCGCGACCTTCGCCAAGACCGAAGGCGAAGGTGCGGCTGAGGCGAAGGTTCAAGAGAATACTGCCGGGTCCGCGGCCGTAGTTGCGGCCAATGGTGGCGACGCCGGGGGCGGGGTTGGGGTCGAAGAGGCCGTATTTGGTGGCGATCAGGCCGGGGCGGGGTCCGCCAGTGACTAAGGCAGGGCGGCCGTTGAAGAGCGTGTTGCCGTAGAGGTCGCGGCCGACGGTGATGTCGTAGGGCGGGCCGCTTTCAGTGGTGAAAAGCGGATTGAGCCGCACACCGAACCAGCCGACGATGGTGCCGCCGAACGTGCCGCGTTGGCGAATATCCGTCGCGGCGGGGCCGTATTCGCCAATATCCGTGGCGGGGTTGGCCGGGAAAGTGCCGATGCCGTCGGTGTTACTGCGGGCGCGGTTGAGCACATAGGAGCCAAATAAAGAAACCTTGTTATTCAGCTTCGAATTGACGCTGGTGATCCATTGGTGCTGGCGATAATCGCCTGTAGATTCGGCCTGAAAAACAGGCCCCTGGGTGGCGCGGGAGCGCAAGAGTCGATCGCCGCGGGCGAAGGCATAGGTAAGTGAGAGCGTGGTGCCCTTGCGCAGTTCGCGATCGTAGCCGGCAGCGGTTTGCCAGAGTCGCAGCGCGCGTAAGGCGGGGCTGATGGTTTGGATGATCTGCGGAGTTTTCGCTGCTGCCAGTTGCGCGGAGGTGGGCAGGCGGGGGAAGAAATCAGGATTCGTAATGACGTACTGTTGCTGAACGACTCCGTTATAACGGGCGGCATTGAGGGTATTGCCGAGGCCGAAGCGATCGTAAAAAAGGCCGGTAGCGGCGCGAAAGGCGCTCTTACTCTTCGCTTTGCTGCCGCCAGGCGCCCAGGCGATGGCAAAGCGCGGAGCCAAGTTAGTACCGTCGCCCAAGTTGGTTTGGCGCTCGTAGCGCAGGCCGTAGCCAATGGTGAGGTTGGGGCGAAGTCGCAGGTCATCGCCTACGAAAAGTCCGGCGTCAAATTGCGAGGCGTTCAAATTAGGCTGCCCGGCGGTGAGCGTAAATTGCGTGGCGTTGCCCGTTCCGCGCAGAGCCTGGCGATATTGCTCAATAGAACTGAGCCCTTGGGCATTGCCGCCGAAGGTGAAAGTACCATTGAAATTATTGCGCACGGTGGTGTCAGCGAACTCGCCGCGCAGCCGAAGACCGAAGCGTACGGTATGCCGGCCACGATTGAGAGAGGTGTAATTTTGCAGCTCGAAGCTATTGCGCGTGTCAGCCGAGATACCGAGCGGAGCGCCGCCGCCGTTGAAGGCGCCTAGTACTTGGATGGCGGGGCCGGCGACGTTGGGCTGATTGTCGGCGGAGAGGCGCAGAAACTGGAAACGCGTTTCGTTCACCGTGTTGGCGTTCGGGATCCAGGTATCGCTGAACTGGGCGGTGTTGGCTTTGCTACGGGCCCGCATGCCGCGTTCGGGTAAGTTGAAACTGCCCACGCCTGAGTTATCGACGCCGGCTTCCAAAAACGTGTAGCGCGCGGTGAGCGTGTGTTGAGCGCCGATTTGCCAATCGCCACGCGGGGAGATGGACAGACGCTGCTGCGGAATACGAAGAACGTCGGAGTACGGATTGATGACGTTGTTGAACCGATCGAGGATGGTGCCATTGATAACGGCGCCATTGTCGATATCGTCGCGGCGGACGTCGACAAAAAAGGACGACGTCTTGCCGAGCGGGCCGCCGAAGTTACCGCCGAATTCGTGTAAGTCGAAGGGCGCCTTAGTGGACGCGTAAGGGTTGCGGGTATTGAGGGCGGAGTTGGCGAAGTTGTAGTACAGGGCACCTTTGTACTTTTCGGAGCCGGGTTTAGTGAAGACTTCGATGGTGCCGAAACCAACGCGGTCATTTTCGGGCGCGAAGGGATTTTGGTTGATGCGGATTTCGCGAATGGCGTCCTTGGAGGGCAACTGGCCCCCGCTGAAGCCATCGACAAAGATAGCTCCGCCGCTGGGGCCGGCGGAAGGTCCGGCCAGGGCCATCAGGTCGGCGGCGAGGTCCTCCGGTTTGTCGCTTAGCACGTCAAGGTCTTGGCCGCGGAGGATGAGGGCGGCGGGGTTATTGCGCGTGTCAGCGGCGATGGCGTTGGCCGCCACTTCTTCTACCGTGATGCTTTGGTTGGCGCCACTTACTTTCAGCTCAAGATTGGCGGTGACGGGTTGAACGCCGATGGTGACGAAGACCGGCGCGGCCATCGCCATCTGCGCGGCCATGGCGACGACGCTGTAGCGGCCCGGTGGTAAGTTAGTGAAACGATATTCACCTTGGTTGTTAGCGGTGGTGGTGCGCTTGGCGGTTCCTGCGATGGCTACCCGCGCGCCGGGCACGACAGCTTGGCTCTCGTCAGCGACGCGGCCGCGGAGTTCGGTAGCGAGGACTGGCGCGGCAAAGAGCAAGAGGAGGAGGGCGTAGGGAAGGGTCAACAACTAATGATAGCGTCTGGGCGGGCAGCTGACTTACATCCCCAAGCTAATCGAAAAGAGAATCCAAGGCGAGGCGGATGGGGCACTATCGGCACCCGCTTGGGTAGAATGAAGGTGCCATGCCCATTGCCGTTGCCTCCCATCCCGCCGAACTCCCCCGGGACGCCCACAGGAAGCTGACGCGCGCGGACTGTGAGGCGCTGGCCGAAGCCGGCTTACTCGACTGGGAACGCTTCGAACTGATCGATGGGGAGTTGATTCCGAAGATGCCCAAATCTCCTTTGCATACCCTAACCTTGCTGCTGCTGGTGGAGTGGTTGCGCGAAGTATTCGGAGCGCGCTATGTCCGGCAGGAAGCGCCGATCGATTTGCCGGTTAGTCTGCATCCCGTCAACGAACCGGAGCCCGATGCTGCGGTCCTGTGGGGACCGGCCGAGAGCTTTCGCACCCGCAACCCCGCCCCAACCGACATCCGATTGGTGGCCGAAGTGACCGTGACCACGCAGGATTATGACTTGGGCGCCAAGGC
>JBBQQS010000067.1:0-15289 GCA_038215525.1 Bryobacterales bacterium | reverse complement strand
GTAATCCATCCGACTTAAGCAACGTCACCCGAACTTGGGACACGTGGTTCAATACTGCGAACTTCGAACGGACGGCGACGCGCGGACCGAACGGCCCCCACGTCCGGGTGTTCCCGACCCGGGTCCCCGGCTTGCGCGTCGACTCTACCAACCAGTGGAATGCGAATTTCGGCAAGAACTTTGCGATCACCGAGCGGCTAAAAATGCAGATTCGGCTGGATGCGCTGAACGTCCAGAATCGGTCGCAAATGGCCGCACCGACCACTGACCCGTTCTCGACGAACTTCGGCCGGATCACGGCTCAAACTGCGGCCACCAATCGCTGGCTGCAGGTGCAGGCGCGGCTGTCGTTTTAGATGCCGTCGATGAGCGTCGACCTTGGGCCCGCTCCTTGCGGTCGCGGCTAAATGGCTGCCGGTCGCCGATAAAACGGGACGGCTCGGGTTTGCGGTGCCTATTTAGGGTAAGTGATTCATTTGCTGAGGCAAAAGTGACGTGAACAGCGACTTGGCGAGGGTGGCTGGCAGGGGTGGGAGCAATCTTTCGAGTAAGATCATTAGTTTCAATGATTTGAAAGGAAACCCAGGGATGCGCGTGGATGCCCCCGTTTGGGGATAAAGCCCTTATCTTCAGTCACATAGGCGGAAAGCGAGTAGCTCTTGGCGGCAGGAGACCGGTCCCACTGATTAGGGCCAGGGGATGCCGATGATCTTGGCCCAACGGGCGGCGACTTCGCGCATGTCGAAGCCGCGGACCTTTTGCTTGGCGATGCCGGGGCCCCAAAGGACGAATGAAGCGCGGTAGCGGGTGGGCCAGTGGCCATGACCGCCGGCTTCGGGGGCTTTGGCGATTAAGTCGTCGTCCGGTTTGCCGGAGCGGAAGAGGCAGCCTTCGGCGGGCTCAAAGACTCGCATTGCGACCGGAGAGTCGGCGAGGAAACGGTCAATTTCTTCGCGAGGCACTTCGCGGCCGATGCAGGTGTTGGCTTCGTTTCGCGCACGGACGAAGGCGGCGGCGACTTTCGGGTCCACGGTGCTGACGTAGCCGCCTTTGGCCTCGGCACTGGTCGCGGGTAACTGGGCGGCGGCTAAGAAGGCACTGACATTGAGCACACGGGAGGTGGCTTCGAAGCCATGGTCGGAGACAATGGCGACGACGGTGTTCGGGGGTAAGTTCGCCAGGATTTGCCCCAATAACTCGTCGGTATACTCGAGCGAAGCATTGGCGGCCCGCGAGAAGGGGCCCATCTCATGCGCGGCGGCGTCGTGATCGACGAAATGGAGCAGAGTTAAATCGGGTTGGTGACGGCGTAGGATGTAGATGGTGGCGAGGGCCCGCGTACGGTCGTCCATCCATTCGGTGGCGAAGCTGGGATAGTCTTTGGCGATGGCCGCTACTAATCCGGGTGTGGCTTTGGCTTCGATACTCTTGAGGTCCATGGCCCCGCCAGCGCGGCCTTCGAAATACTCGGGTAAGTTGTAGTCGATACCGTCGCCGACGGTGACGGGCCAGGTAATGGTGGCGGTGGTGCGGCCGGCGCGTTTGGCGGCTTGCCAGAGGGTGGGCGCCTTCAGATAGTGCATGTGCCAATAGCGTTCCGAGCCGGTGGCGGTGCGGATGTTGTTGTCGAGAATGCCATGCTCAGCGGATCGCAAACCAGTAACTAAGGTGGTGTGAGAGGGCCAGGTATTAGTGGGGACGACGCCGGTAAGTCCGTCAGCCCAGGTGCCGCCGTCCAGCAGCTTGCGTAAGTGGGGAATTTTCAGTTTCAGTGCGTCCCGATCGCGCAGATAGCGATGATCCATGCCGTCGATGGAGACGACGAGTAACTTATGAGGTGGAGGCGCTGACCACAAGGCAAGGGAAACGGCGGTGCAAATGAGAAGACGCATAGACGCTTCCTAAAATAGCAGCTTCATGCCGAATTGCATTTGCCGCATGTCGCGGGCGGAGAGCACCCGGCCAAAGGCAACGTTGCGGACATCGGCCGAAGGGAAGTTCCAGTTGGGATGGTTCGGTAAATTGAAGGTCTCCCAACGGATCTGCAGGGTGCGGCGCTCGGAGCCCAGGGCGAAGTTTTTGAGGAGGGAAAAGTCCCAATTGACGTAGCCGGGCCCAATCAGGCCACTGCGAGCGGTATTGCCAAAACGAAAGTTTAACTCGGGATTGCGAATATCGAAGGCCGCCGGGTTCCAGAAGAAGTTCGCGGACCCGGCGTTGAGGTAAGGGCTAACGCCAGTGGCGTCAGGATAGTTCCCTTCGCCGCCAATATTATTCGTGTCGCCAATCACGCCCACCCGGGCAGGATTGCCAGTGGCGAGGGTGACGATACTCGAAACCTGCCAACCGCCAGCGGCGTGGCGAAGGATCGGCGCGGCTTGGCGGAATCGCGGAAGCTCGTAAATGACGCTGGTGGCAAGTCGATGCGCGGTATGAAACTGACTGAGCCCTCGCTCGGGCCGTAAGTTCCAATCGTAGGCCGCGATGGACTGTTCGCCAGAGGATGACCGGATGCCACTCGCATCGTCGATCGACTTCGACCAAGTGTAAGCCGCGAGCAACGTGAAGCCATTGGCGAAGCGCTGCTGCACCTTGGCGCTGAGCGCGTGATAGTTCGAATTCACCACGCCATCCACCTGCTGAATGATCCCGTACATTGGGAAAATGCGGCGCTGCGCAATACTGCGGGTATCGTTGGGGCCAGATTTTGTAAATGCTTCATTGGTGCTGCGGAGGCGTTCTAACTTACGGCCGATGTTTCCCAAATAACCCACTTCCACCATCAGGTGCGAAGTCACTTCGCGCTGAATATTGAGTAGCCACTGCCCAACGTAGGGAGTGCGCCGGCTGACGACATTACCCAGCACGAAAGGTTGGCCCACGCAGTTTCCCGCCCAACCACTGCAGGTGAAGCTCTGCCGCTCGAAGCGCCACGGATCATCGGTGGTCATATCGGGGCGTTGGTCGCTGCCGGTGAAATCACCGCGACCGGCAGTATTGCGCACCATATCGAAGCGCGGATTGCCCTGATCCTGGGTATAGAAAAGCCCGGCGCCGGCACGCACGGTCATGCGGCTGACCGGCGACCAAGCAATGCCGAGACGCGGTGCCCAATCGGAATAGTCGGTGTTAATTAAACGGCGGCCCAATTTATCGTCGCCGGTTTGGGTAGGAATGCCGTCGGCGAAACGAAACTGGAGACCTTCGTTGAAGTCCCCGGTACCGGCGCGAGTCAGAATCGGAATTTTGGCCGCGTCCCAGCCAAGCATTTGAATATTCATGATGCGCCGGTTCGGTTCGAACCAGGGCGGGGTAAGTTCATAGCGAAGCCCAAGATTCAGAGTAACTTTCGGCGTGAGCCGCCAAGTATCTTCAAAATAACCGTACCAGGAGATAGTACGGAGGCTCGCCGAAGCCAGCCCCAGCGCACGTTCAGCACGTTGCGGCAAACCTAACATGAAATCCGCAAAAATGTTCGGCGCCCTAGCGCGCCCACCGGGAGCGATACTCAGTAGACCCTGGTAATAAAGTCGTCCCCTCGCCACGGTATTGCCTTTCGCCCCGTAAATATCGCGGCGGCCCTCCATACCGAAACGGAAGGCGTGCTTGCCACGCACCCAACTGGTATTGTTCAAGAATTGCATGGTGCGGTTGCGATAGATCCAAGGGCCATTGCCGGACTCGCCAAAGCCAGATAAACCGCCCCCCAGTTGAATCGACGGCGTGCCCCAACCGTTTTTCGGCGGCGAGACTAAGCCGCGAATTCCTAGTTCCTTCGTGACGTCCCTTTCATTCGCATAGCGGAGAAGTAAGTCGCTATCGAAACGGTTGTAACCGAACCGGGTTTCGTTGACGACGTTCGGACTGAGGGTCCGGGTGTTACTCACCATCGTTTGAAACACATTGACGTTCACGCCCCCTTCCTGCTGTTCGAAGTTCTCCAGCCGCCGCTCGAATTCATCACCCAAACTGAAGCGGCCAAACCAAGCCGAGCGAGAGGACTCGGCAAAATCGAAGCGTTGCGTAAACTGATCGGTGTTGATGGGACGCTTGCGTTGGCGGACAAAGTTGGAGACCAGATTCTGGCCGGGCACGGTAGCTTCCGGATAGAATTCGAGGAGCTGCGCCGCGACGGGATTCAAGCGGGTGGCGGGAATGCGATTGCCGGCAAACGGAGTGGCGCTGAGTGCCCTTCCAGCTTCGTTGAATTGACGAGTGTCCGGATCGAAGATGACCGTGGGCTGGCCGGAGAAATCCCCCGAGCGCCAGGGGGAGGGCGCGACGTTGGCCAGGCCCTGCACGGTTCGCGTATCTCGCTGCCCTTCGAAATTCGAGAGAAACCAGAGGCGATTGCGAATGATGCGCCCGTCAAAGACAAAACCGAACTGATTCCGGCGAAAGGGGTTCTTATCTCCTTGCTGCAGCCATTCTTTGGCATCTAACTTATCGTTCCGCAGGAAATGAAAAACAGTGCCGTGGAAATCGTTCGTGCCGCTGCGGGTGGTCGCATTGATTTGCGGGGTGGCGCGGCCATACTCGGCCGAGTAGATTCCCGTCTGTACCTTAAATTCTCGTAAGGCTTCGATGGAAGGACGGACCACGTAGGTGTTATAGTTCACGTCGGTATTTTCGACGCCATCGAGGGTATAACGGTTGAAGAACTGGCGTTGACCGGCCACGGATATCGACTGCCGGCCGCGTTCACCCCCTTGCCGGGAATCGACATGCCCACTCGCGCGTTGCTCGGCGCTGACATTCGGGCTTAAGGCGACCATCTGCAACCAGTTTCGTCCGTTCAGTGGCAACTCCAGGATGCGCTTCTGGTCGATCACCGTGCCGACAGCAGCGCTGTCGCTGGATAACTGCGACGCGGCTTCCACCACCTCCACCGTTTCGGCGACCTGACCGACGACAAGTTGGATATCCAGCCGCAAGGGAACATCGACTTCGATGCGTACACCGCGTTGTAGCGACTTACGAAACCCCGCCATTTCCACAGTAACTTCATATTGGCCGGGCGGCAGGAACGGAACCCGGAAGATACCGGCCTCCGAGGACTGGGCGCGGCGGACTTGGCTGGTGCCGAGGCTGCGAATGGTAACCTCGGCCCGCGCCACGATGCTTTGGTCCGGATCGGTAACCGTGCCACTAAGTTCGCCAAAAGTCTGGGCGTAAAGCGCCAGACTCGTGAGGGCAAACACACTAACGAGCAGTCGAATCATGCTGTATTGTAGCGGGCGGATGTTTCCTTGGCGCTGCGGAACAATTGCAGTGGAGTAACAGTTACGCGTTGACGGTCGCGCGGCTTTGCCGGGCAGAGCGCGCACGCCAAGCCCAGAGACGCCGGATGGCGAGGGCGATGCCGGTGTAGACCAGGAAGACGCCGCCGAGGCTGGCGATGCCGGCGATGGTCTGGCCTAGGAGGCCATAGTATTCGCCGGTATGGACGAAACGAAGCCAAGTGCGCAGTTGCCGGCCGAGGTTGAAATCGGCGAAGGACTCAGCCGTCCGCACTTCACCGGTCTTACGATCAAGCGTCAGAGTGACGCGCTTTTGCGGCTGGCCGGCATAACCGCCATCGATGACAAAGGTGACAGTTTCACTAGCGGAAGTGGGCGGGCGGAGCGCAATCGATCGCCAGCCGGGGGCATAGGCCGCGGCGCGCAGCCACAGCGCATTCAAGCCGGCCAGTTCCACGACGGCGCCTTTCGGGGCAGGCGGGGCGGGCGCGGGTGCCGGGGGCTTGGTGCCGGTGAGGGTGTAGGCGAGGTTGGTAGCCCAGGGGTAGGAGATAACCGTCGCGCCGAGCACGATCAAGAGCAAGGGCACAAAGCACCAGACGCCGATGGCGTTGTGCCAATTGAAGTCGCGCGCCTTACCGGTGAGTCCGCCGCGGAACCAACTGATGGCGCGCAGGCTGGTGCGGGTCCAGACCTTGGGGAGCCAGAGGTAGAGTCCGCTGGCGACGATGACGAGGAAGGCCAGATTGGCCGCGCCGGTGATGCCGCGGCCAGTGGGGCGGCTGGGGCCAGTGGCGGCCAAGTGACGATGTACTTCGGTGACGGTGCGGAAGAACTGCCGGATGCCGGCGTCGGCTAGGCCGAGGACGTGGCCATCGACGGGATCGACGTAGCGGACATCGCGGCCGAAGGTCATTTGGACGGGCTGCATGGGGTCGGCGGCGATGGTTACGGGCGAGGGCAGCTTGCCGTCCTTGGTCCGCGCACGCTCCAGAAGATCTTCGAGCGGGAGGGCTTTACCGGGGGTGAGTGCCGGAAGTTCGCGGGTGTCCATCCACGCCACCATCTGCTTCTCGTAGGTGAGCAGCACGCCGGTGACGCACATGGCGAGAATCACCGCACCGGCGGCGACGCCAAGGGCCAGATGGAGCCAGAAGAATACGGTGCGCATGTATCGCTAGGATACGATACCGTCCACGTCAAGGGGGAGTGTTTTTTCGCTTGCGGTTAAGTATTTTATTTTCAATGGCTTGGCGGGAAACCCAGGGATGCGCGTGGATGGCCCCATTTATGGCCCCATTTAGGGTTAAGTGATTTGTTTTGTTTGACTTATTAGCATGGGGGCAATTCCGGGGCATGCGGGTGCTGGCCTTGCCGGTCAACGGCGGGTGGCACTGCGGGCGGCGGGGCGCAGTTGCGGCGCGGGACGCCGATGTGGACAAAAACTGTGCCGAGGCACACGCTTCATGGGCTGCGACGCCGTTTTGACCAGTTCGAGCAACTGCCGCGCCGTCGCCGGACGAGCCAATGGCTCGGGGGACAGGGTCGCCTCAATCGCCAGGGTCCAGTGCGCAGGCAAGCGATCGGCGAGCATCTCCCGCATGATCGCGCCAAGTGAGTAGAGGTCCGTTTGGGGCGTGACGGGTTTGGCCGCCAATTGCTCCGGCGCCATGTAGGCCAAGGTACCGATGGCCGCGCTGGGGGCGACGCCGGCGGCCAGGGCAAGGCCAAAGTCCATGATGACGGCGCGGCCGGGGAGCAACATGATATTGGCCGGGGAAAGATCGCGATGGACGAGTCCGGCTTGGTGAATGGCCGTTAGCCCCGCCACCAACTGTTCGACCAGGGGGCTCGCTTCGGCGACGGTGAGACGGCCCACGCGGCGCAGGTGCGCGGCCAGAGTTTCGCCTTCAAGGTACTCCATGGTGAGAAAGGGCGTGAGAAAGGCGGTGCCCGAGTGAAAGCCAAGGTCAAAGAGACGGCAGACGTGAGGATGGGTGACCTGGCGGCCGAGGCGCAGTTCGCGGGCGAGATCGGCGTGCCGTTGGCGAGGCATGGCCTTCAGGGCGACCGTCGTTTCCGCCTGCCGGTCGTACACCGCATAGACCTCACCCATGCCGCCGCGGCCCAGCAAACGCAGCACTTCGTAACGTTCGGCCAATATGGCGCCAGGCTTGAAGCAGGCCTCGGGCGGCGCATGCAGTTCGCGCACCTCGGCGGGCATACTTTCAAGAAACGTACCCGACGCGCGGTCATGCTCCAGCAAGCGCGACACTTCGGCGATCACTTCCGGGGCTTCGCCGCTCTCGGCCAGGCAGGCCGCTTGCCCGTCGGCCGGCAGGTCGACGCATTGTTCAAACAACGCCGTCACGCGGGGCCACGATTTCATGACGCGAGCTCCGCATGCAACCAGGCGCGGGCGATAGTCCAATCGCGCTTCACGGTGCGGCCGCAGATTTCGAGATGATCGGCGATTTCGCGCTCGGTCATGCCGCCGAAAAAGCGCAGTTCCACCACTTTGGCTTGCCGGGGCGCGAATTCGGCCAACCGGTTGAGGGCATCGTCCAAATGCTGCAAGCGGTCGCCGCCATCTTCTTCTGGCATCTGGACGTCTTCGAGTTGAAGGTCGATTTGGCCGGCACCGCGTTTGAGGGCGCGGTGATGGCGGGCATGGTCAGTGAGGATGCGCCGCATGATGCGGGCGGCGACGGCGAAGAAATGGGCGCGATCCTGCCAATGAGTGTTGCGTTGACCGGCCAATTTCAGATACGCCTCATGGACTAAGGCGGTGGCTTGCAGGGTGTGGCCGGCGCGTTCTTGGCGCAGGTAGCCGGCGGCCAAGCGGCGCAATTCGCCGTAGATCTCGGGCAGAAGGCCGGAGTCTTGAGTCGCGTCTTGAGTCGTGTCGGTGGCGGTGAGGCGCTGCATCAGTGCCGCCACCTCATCCCGGCACGGAGCCAGTTCGGTCAGCACGAACACCTCCCCGCCCCACGGGCGAAGTCTCCGACGAATGGCTGGCCGATAACGACTCGGCTCTTCTGCGCCGTCCATGGCATTGAGAAGTTCCTCCGCAGCTCTGATTATTCTAGGCTTGCTTACCTGGAGAAGACGAGGCGGGAAAACATTTCCCTTTCGCGTCAGAGGAGAATTTGATTAGAAAGCTTCAATCCGTGAAGCACATGCGCGAGGGGCGAGACCACGACGTAGTCGCTGCCGTGTTCGATGGAGGTGCCGGTGATGAGTCCGACGGGCCGGCAGTCGGCGGCGGTGACGACGAGGCTGCCGGAGTTACCGGGCCTTTTGAAGAGGGGGTCCGGAGTGCGCACCAGGAAACAATCGCAAAACTCGACTTGGCCCAAGCCACCGGCCAAGCCGGCGGCCTGCATCTCCACGCTGAAGACGCCGCGATGGGACACGACGCCGAAACGGTCCTGCCCGGCGACGAAGACCTTTACTCGCGTACGAAGCTGGGGGACGTGTGGCACCGCGGTGGGCGCCCAGCCGTCGGGCCAGGCAGGACGTTGGTGGGGCGCTAAAAGGCAGGCGCCCGCATCGGCCCGATTGCCGGAACGCTCCAAGGGCAGGAAGACTACGGTGCGGCCCATGCATTCGCCATCGACGTAGACGCCGTCGGCAGGCAAGCGGGCCCCATTGCCGGCCAGCACATGATTAGCAGAGACGAGCCACACGCCTTCGGCATTGGCGGCAAGTGGCCCCACGGTGCCGGGTGGGTAATCGATGGCGCCGCGCCGAACCCAGACCCGGGAGCCGACCATACTTTAGGAGCCGTCGCCATCCGCCGAGTTGCAGCAACTCTTGCAGTAATCGTCGGTGAGCGGCTTTGAGTTGGTGAAGCGCGCGGTGCGGGCAAAGGTGGCGATCCGGTGCAGGAAATCCGCTCGCTCTGCCGGGGTGGCGACTTCAAAGGTCGAAAGCCCGTTGGGGGGCGGCGGTTGCTCCGCACGGTCAACCGGCTTGCGCACCAGCTCCACTTTGGGCTTTCCGAGCAGGCTGGTAGAGAGGGCGAATTCATCGAGTGAGTGGGCGACGCCGGTGGCCCGCGGAGGCGAATCGATCAAGTGCAGCGTAGTGAGCTTCACGCGCGCGGCGGAGAACTCTGTGAATGTCTCCGCCTTCCAATGCGTCTGCGATCCATCGTCCGAACGAATGGAGAGTTCATCTAAGGATGCGGGCAAGTCGTACTCGAACACCTTCAGTCCGCAGGCGGTGGTGGTGGGATAGATCAACAACTCCGGCCGCTTGAAGGTGGCGTCGCCCAGGCCGAGATAATGAATCTGGCGAGGCCGCGGCAGCGTGATGCGCGCGCGGATGCGCGGGTCGTTATCGTCGGGAAAGGTCTTCACCCGAATGGTGGCATTGAGCTCCGGGTTGAGGGAGTTCTCCTTGGTTTTCGCGGAGGACTTCACGCCGAGGAGCTGGCCGCGCAGGCCGCTGGGCAAATCATCCTCTACCAGCCAATGGCCCAGCCGATAGCGATGCTCGTCATCCATGTCGAGGGCGTAAGCCCGAAACTCATCGTTGGGCCCCTCCACCAAGGAGACCAAGCCGTGGAAGAGGACGAAAAAACGGTGCTGGGCGGGACGCTTGGGCACCGGGAGGTCCACAAACAACTGATTCCGGTAACGCAGACGGACATTCTTGTGGGGCATAAAATTTTCGGCTAAAAGGGGAAGACGTAAGGAGTGGAAATTTCCCTTTCGGGGAAGGGCTAAATTCGCCCAAACATTTGGAAGGCGGCCCAGAAGTAGGGGTGGGGTTGGGTCCGCGCGGCGGCCAAGGCAGCGTCGCGGAGGGCGGCGTCTGGCGGAACGCCTTGGCGGAGGCCGACGTAGAAGCCGCGCATGACGCCGGCGGTGGCCTCCGAGTCGACGTTCCAGCGCGAGGCCAATACTTGGCCGGTGCCGGCATCCAAAAAGGCCTGGACCAGGCTCTCCACGTTGACGGCTCCCCGGTCTTCGCCGGCGCCTGAGGAGCAGGCGGCTAAGGTGGCTAGTTGTAGATGATGCAGGTCCAGCGCGGCGATCTCGGCGGCGGTAATCAGGCGGGTACGCACCGGAGACTCGCCAGAGAGCACTAACGCCCCGTTGCCGCCGTTGGTAACGCCGTGGCCGGCAAAGTGGAACAGCCGGTGGCGCTCCAGTTCCATTTGGAGGGCGTCGACGCGCGCCTCCTCGCCAGACAAATAAAGATGATGGGGAAAGATCTGCCGGAGTTGTTCGGCTTCATGGCGAGCGGCGGCGAGGACGGGAAAGCGAGCGCGGTCGCGCGGGTCGACGCTGGGCTCCGCCACGACGAGCGCCGGCTGCCATTCGGTGGGGCCTGGGGTATTGGCCGTTGGGGAGCCCCAACCGATGGTCTGTAAGATGGCCACGCGCGACAAGAGTGAGCGGCCCTGCCCGTCCCGCAGTGCGCCCCAAGGCAAGATGGCCAGGGGGCCATCGGGGTCGACGACCAGCGTTCGCGCGCCGGACAAGCGGGCTTCGAAGGGCTCGACGAGGGCGCGGTAAAGCTCGCGGGCACTATCGTTCACGGCGGGCAAGGGCGAATCGGCATTGGCCACGAGGGCGGCAAAGCGCTCGACGCGGCGCGTCAGATCCGGCAGCTTCACCCGCTCGACGGCAATGCCCTGGGTATCGGCCCACCACACAACGGGCCCGGAGGGCAATAGCGCCAGGGCCAGCCGTACTTCGCCCGGGGGCGGCTGCAAGTCCACTTTCTGGCCCGGATTGGGGAGCGTGCGGAAGGTCTGCCAAGTGGCGAGGGCGGCGGGGGCACCTTCCGTGTCGAGCTGCGCTTCGGTCAATTGCCGCCACACGGGCGCGATCGATTGGGTTTGGGCATAGCGTTGGCGACGCCCTTCGAGGCCGGTCATCGTCGCGACCGTTTCATCCACCACGGCGCGGAAATGACGCAGAGCTTCGGCCCGCTGCCCTTGTTGCCAAAGCACGCGGCCCAGCACCGGCAATAGATTCAACCGATCGTAAGTATTGAGCTGACGATAGGGAAACGGCGCGCCTTGAATGACACCTTGCAGACGCGCGAAGGCGGCCGCGGCATGACCGGCGGTTAGATCTCTTTCCGCCGCCTCAACCTGGCTGGTGACTTGCCCGGGCAACTGCATCGACGGATTCAGCCGGAAGAAGTCCGACCGAATCGCATTTTTGAGCCACTGATTCGGATTGCCCTCCATCGCCGCCATCGCTTCGGCGAACAGCAACCCGGAGAGCCGGGTATAGCCGAAGGACTCGGCCATCAAGCCGAGCGCCGAATAGAAGTTGACCGCGAAAGGGGCGGGCAGCGCACTGCGCCAATATCCGGCCAGGCCGCGCTGCGCGCGGTCCCAACTTTCCACCGGCGCGGTGAAGCCGCGCGAAGGCTCCACCAGGGAACTGCCTCCGGCGAGTTCGAGATCGAGAAAGCCGCTGGCCTGGCTGCGGGCGGCGATGTCTTCCCGTTCCGCCTGAACGTCCAGTAAACGTTGCCGCGCCTTGCAAGACATCGCCTCGCGCTCCAGGCGTAAAACCGCCCAACGGTAGCCGCGGCCGGTGGCGATCCCGCGCGCCTCCTGGGCCAATGCCACGCATTCCGGCGCCTTGCCTGTCCGCCGTAAGCCGAGGATCGCCTGCACGGCGGCCAAGGCCTGCCCAGCCGGATTGGCAGCCGCCCGGTAGCGCTGCCAGGCTTCGAGACCGGCCGCGGCGGCCACCGGATAATCGCCCTTTCCGTTCGCTTGCGCGGCGCGGCCCAGGGCCTGGTCGGCGGCCGGATTGGCGGTGGGGCGGAGGAGGTCGCGCAGGTTGGGATCGGTCATTTGGGTGAACAGATAATCGCCCAAGCGCTTGAGGTCGGGCGCGAATTCGGCGCGCCGCTCGAGCCATTCCGTGAGCGCGAGGTGCAACAGCAACTCCGCGGAGCCCGCGACTTCGCGCGACGGGATGCGGCCGGCGGACACTTGGGCGACGCGACCGCGCCGCGCGGTTTGCTCGCTCTCCACACGCTGGACACGCTGGGCGAGCGCGGGCTGCAAAAGGGGCTCGGCGGTGGCCGCGGCTTTCTTCCAATACTCGAGCGCGGCACGCGGTGCCGGCAATTGCTCACTCACCTCACCGAGGTTCGCCCAACCCAAGGCGTCGAAACCGGGCCGCTCGGCGGCTTCGAGGAGGATATTGGCCGCCGTGGCCCAGTCGACCGCGCGATTCTCCGCCGCGGCGCGAATCGCCAAACTGACGCCGTGAGCGGTCTGCAAATTGGTGTCTTCGGGATCCAGCAACGCGGCCAGGCGGAAGAGGCGAATCGCTTCGGCATTGGCACCGCGCAAGGAGGCCAATCGGCCACGGAGATAAAAGGATTTGGGTGTGGGCCCCAAGCGGCTTTCGGCCGATTCAATCGCCCCGGCGAGCGACGCCAAGGCCTCCGCACGTTCGAGCACGGTGATGGGCGAACGTCCGGGATGGTAACCAGGCCAGTAAAGGGAGTGCGGCGCCGGAAAGGCGCTTAAGGAGGCTTCCGCACGCACCAGTTCCAGATGCGGCCAACGCCACCAGCCGACGCCCACGGCGCACACTGCCAGCAGCGTCGCCATCCACCAGACCTTCCGCATCCGCTACCGGGACTTCACTTGGGCCAGCAGATCACGTACCTCGCCGGCCCAGCCAGGGTCCGTTTCCACCTTCAGCAAAGCCGCCCAATCCTCGGCGGCCGCCTGCGGCTGTCCCAAACGGGAGTACGCCAAACCGCGATTATAGAGGGCTGCCCGGTCAGTTGGCCGCTCCTGCAATACTTGGGTCAACAACTCCACAGCGGAACTAAAGCCAGCCTCCGAACCGGCTTCAGTCCCCGCGGCATGGGCCGCGCCCAGAATGCTCAACACATCCAGGTTATTCGGCGCTAACCTGCGCGCTTCCTCAAGCGTCCGCACCGCGGTACCGACTTGATGGCTGAGCAATTCACTCCAGGCCTGCAAACGCAATAGATCCACGGTGCGCTCCCCGGCGGCGGCGCGCTTGGCGAGTTCCGCCTGCGCCCTCAGTAACGCTGCCGGCGGATTCGCCTCCTCTCCGCGCTGAGCCTGGGCGCGGCCATACGGCGCGTCCGGCAGCCGGGACTCGAAAGGCCGGGCCGCGGCCGAGGCTTGGGCCAATAACTCCTGGGCCGAATCGCCGGGAAACGCGAAAAACCAGGTGCCCGCCGAGAGCAGCAACAAAGCCGCCGCGGCTACCGGCCACCAAGTCGTGCGGCGCTCTTTCCGAGACGGCGAAGGCATCGCGGGCCGCTGCTTCAGGTATCCGGCAATCGCCGCATTCTCCGCGGCGCTCAACTCCCGGTCAAGGTCCTGGGTGGCCTGGCACAACGCCTCGGCACAGACCCCGCAATCGCCCACGTGCGACAAGGCCGTGTGCATTTCATCCGGCGGCAGCAAGTCCGTCGCCAGTCCGGCAATGTCAAAGCTGGTTAAACAGCCGGGTTTCGTTCCAATTCCCAAGAATTATTCCTCTCCCTGTGAATGACGCAGCGTAGGCGAAAAACCCTTTTGATCCTCCGTGGTTAATTGCGTCCGCAAGGCCACCGTCAAGCGGAAGAGCAGACTTTCGACGCCCTTCACGGTGAGCCCCATCACGGGCATGGCGGCGATCTCTTTGGCCGTAAACCCTTGGCGGTAATAGAGCCAGAAGGCGTTGCGGTCCCGGATGACCGTTTCGGGCGGACAGATCTCGCCCAGCATTACGTCCAGCCGGTCAAACAACATCCGCCGGTGCAATTCGCCCTCCGCCGGCCGGTCCAGGGCCAGGTCGTGGGTTAAAGCCTCGAGCGAAACGGTCTTCCGCGAGTCGTTGGTGGGATTTCGCAACGTCCGCAAGTAGTCGATGGTGGTCGAGTGGGCCACTGCGCGGACGAGGCCGTAGACGCCATTCGGATGGTCCGAACGGACGCGGCGCAGGATCTGAAAGTCGTTCGCGCAGAGCTTCAGGTAGACGTCTTGGACGAGATCTTCGACATCGGCCCGGCCCGGCAAGGCCGAGGCGGACGCGGTGCGCACGACGGTGGCCACAATCAATTCGTGAAATCGCGCGAGGAAGCCGTCCCAAGCATCGCTTTTCCCGGCTTGAGAAGACGCCAACATAGTGATGAACTCATCGGGCGGCAGAAGTTCACACTATAGCATTGGAGAATAGCGTTGCCACATTTATCCTCGTCACGGTTTATCCTCGTCACGGTACTAGGTGCGGGCCAACTGCTACCTGGAGACGATCGCGATGATGGGCTAGCGGCGCCGTTTCGAGCTTGTCCTTCAAGTCGTTGTCAGCGCCGGGAATATTGCCCGGCACCACGGCGAACTTATCCACCTTGACGACGCCGCCGCGGACAAAGTCCTGCGCGACACCGCCCGGCTTACTCGCCACTTGCTGAAAGCTCACCGGCAACGCCTTCAGCGCCTTGGTAAGCGCCTACGGCAGGTTGGCGACGGTTTGAAAAAGTAAGTCTGGCGGCTTCCGGCTCGAATGCACGTTCACCGCGATGCGGAGCACGGTCGATCCGGCCGTCACCAGAATCTGGTAGTGGTCATCGTCCGCGTCGCGCAAGTGTCCAGTGACGGGCCTTTCAGCACGCCATAAATCAATTTAGAAGCCATAATACCTACCTACGCGCAAACCATGTCGAAAAGAGGACACTTAACGCACATGAAAAACATACAATGAATTGCCGAGCGCCATCGCGACGTGCTGCTTGCCTTCGCTCAGGAAGCTTATCGGGTTCGCCCGGGCGACGCCCCCGCCTTGAAAACGCCAGAGCAGCTTGCCGGTTGACGCCTGCAAGGCGAAGGCCTGCCCTTCGTTCGTCGCGCCAAACACGAGATTCCCGGCGGTCGACAAAACGCCCGAAAAAGGCGGTGTAAAGAGCCGGTGTTCCCAGGCGACTTCGCCGGTGGTAGGCTTGAGAGCGCGGATGGCACCCCACTCTTCCTCGCCCGGAATGCTGCGGAAGCCGCCGCCGTTGTACTGTTCACCCAACTTGAAGTCCGCTTGGCC